>DAIAZB010000363.1 GCA_027443745.1 Thiomonas sp.
GGCGACTTGTTCGGCGGCTGATGTTCGGCAGCTGATGCCCGGCAGTGGATGCGGCACCTTCCGCTGCAGCACCCGCGCCGCCTGGCCGAAAGCACAGCGAGCACATTGGCCGCGCGCCAAGGCCTGTTCACGTCCTTGCCGCACGCGTTGCCCCCAGCCGGGGTGGCCGCGAGGCGCAGGGCGCAGGCAAGGTCGAACCCTTGCCTAGAACGCAACGAAACCGTAATCGCTCGGGATCTGCACCTGCTGGATGCCGGTACCGATCGTGCGCCCGTAGAAGAACGGCAACCCCAGATCCACCTGGCCTGTGATGGCCGCCGTGCCCCCAAGCGCCGGGAGTGCGGCATTGCCCGTCTGGAACATGGCGTCAGCGTTGGCGATGGTGATGCTGGTGCTCGACGATGCCGACCCCGAACTCAACTGCAACGCCACGTTGGCCGCAGGGCTTGGGCAATAGAAACCGCTGGAGCGTGTGCAGGCTGGCAGGTTCAGCGCGGTGTAATAGCCGTTCGAGCCGCTGTCGATGAAGCCTGTGCCACTGCTGCCGTTGACCGCAATCGGCAAGTTGCCGTAGCGATCAAGCGCAAATATCTGCGAGCCTGCGGGCAACTGGTTGTTGTTTGCCGTGTTGATGCCGAAGATCAGCACGCCGGTGGCCGATTGCGAGCCCCAGGGCAGCGAGGCGGCTGGCAAGGTCAGGATGCTGCCGTTGTTGTAGCCAGCCGGAAAAGCCGCGATCGGATTGATGGCTTGCTGGGCATAGCTGGCGCTGGTTTCCGTGCAGGTGCCGCCATTGCAGTCGTAGTAGACGCCGGGGCTGGGCGTGCCACGCGCGGTATACAGCGATGGAGAAAGAGTGCATGCGTAGCCGCAGTCGTACTGAAAATTACTGATGCCGAGAATACCGTTGACCACGCTGCTCAATTGGGCAGAAAAATCAGGTCCCTGGTTCTGGCAGGCTTGTGGCGCCGTTGGAGGGATACTGGCGTCGCCGATGACTTCAATCGGAATCGCCCCGCCGGTGCTCAAGCCCCCGATCTGCACCAGGGCCGAGCGCATGCTGCCCCAGGTGTAGCCCGAGGCGAACTGGGCGCAGGCCGCGAGCTCGCCTCCTGTGCCGGTGGTCACGGCCGGCAGGTTCAGACTATTGAGCGTGGGACTGGCGAACAGGCGCAGTCCGGCGGAACCGGTGTCGACCAGCACGTCGGGAATGTTGACGCAACTGTTCGTGCCGTTGCAGACCGTCACCGTGACATAGGGTGTGTTGGCGGTATTCGAACCGGTACTTGCGAGCTGCAGGACGCCGACCGGCACGACGTTGGGCCCGCTCGGCGGATTCGCCAGGCCGACAGGTGGATTTCGGGTCGCGGGCGGATCGCTCGGCGCACTGCCTCCGCCACCCCCCCCGCAGCCCGCCAGCACAACGGCAACAGCCAGCGCAGCGCCCAAAGCCAGGCGGCGCCAGTCCACGCCCGCACCAGTCGGAGCCACCTCGCACCATGCGCCACGACGACCCTCCCGCGACGCGTGCCCTGTCCGAGTCAACGCCCTCATGGCTGCAACCCCGCGATGTCGAAGCCCGCGGGCACGAGCGACGGCACCCAGGCCACGCCGTAGAAATTGCGCATGCGGCCGAAGCTGTGCACGACGATGTCGTTGCCATGCATGACCGATGCGGTCAAGCCCAAGCCGGCACGTGGCCGGCCTTGGACGAAGGGGGCGAAATACTGACCGAGCAATTGCTGCAGGTCGGGCTTGAACGGCCCGCGCCAGGTGATGGCGAACACGGGGCCGGGGGCGGCGGCGTACTCCGTGACGCTGGCCCCCTGCGGGGTCTGAATCGATTGGGTTTGCACCGGCAAGGCCGTTGCGGGAGCGCTGGCCAAAGCGGCCCTCGCTGCCAGACGCGTGCCAGGCGCCGCGGCGATGGGGGTTCCGTCCTGCACCGCGGCCGACAACGGCCGACCAAGACCGGCATCGGCAGGTGTGCTGCCAAGGATGAGGACGAGGCCGACGGCCATGCCCAGGGGAACAACAAGACGCATGCTCATGCTAAAAAATCGCTTGGTGATGGGTTCGATGCCAGGCTCTGCGTCAGAAACCCTGTGCCATACCGCAGGAACAGGACCGAGTTCCGTACCGAGTTCGCTTGGCAACTCAAAGAGGTCATTGCATCACCATGCAGCCTAGCAGCCATTCCGGCTCGTCATGGGGCACGGCCGCGCGGCAGGGATGGACTGCTCACCGCATCGCCGTGGCGCCGATTGCACATGAACAGCGGTCAACGGTGCCCATCGCCTGCTTGTCGAGGAAGCTTGTCCGGTGCCTTGGCCCGGCGCCGGCACCCGGAGACATCAACCCAGGGCTTCGTCCAGACCACTGTCCAGATGCCCACCGTCGTTCCAGCCCACCAGGGTCATGCGGCCCTCGGCGACCAGCACGCGGTTGATGGCGGCATTGCGCAACTCCCAGGTGCGCGGCGCATGCAGGTCCTGGCCGGTGGCGCAGCGGTGCAGGCAGTCGAGCGCTCCGCCGTGGCTGACGATGGCCACCGTCTGGCCCGCATGGTTCGCCGCGATGCGCAGCACGGTGCTGGTGACTCGGGCGTAGAAGTCATCCAGCCGCTCGCCTCCGGGTGCGGCGAAGCTCGGGTCGCGCTTGCGCCAACGCTCGCAGGCCTCGGGGTGGATGGCTTGCAATTGCGCGAAGCTGGACCCTTCGAAGGCACCAAAGGCGCGCTCGCGCAGGCCAGCGTCGGCCTGCACAGGCAGGTCATGGATCTGGGCGATGGGCTGGGCGGTTTCGAGGGCGCGCGACAAGTCGCTGGCGTAGATGGCCTGGATGTCCGTATCGGCCAGGGCCGCGGCCACGGCCCTGGCTTGGCCGCGGCCTTGCGCACTCAAGGCGATGTTCGTGTGCCCTTGGATGCGCGCGTCACGGTTCCACGCGGTTTCGCCGTGGCGAATGAGCAGCAGCAGAGTGGCTTGGTCCTGGAACATGCGCGCATGGTAGATGCAGCGCACGCAGGGCCACGCACCAAGGCGCCGATTGGCTGCTGCGGTTGCGACCGCGCGGAGGCGGAACCGAGGCTGGCAACCGCCCGATCAGGCGGCCGCCTTGATGCGCTCAGTCGACGTGATAGGCCACGCGCAATTGCAGGTAGTCCTGCCCCGGGTTGGGGAA
>DAIAZB010000364.1 GCA_027443745.1 Thiomonas sp.
TGTGTTCGAGCCACGCTCCAACACCATGAAGCTCGGCACGATCAAGAGCCGGTTGCCCGATGCGTTGCAAGGAGCTGACCTGAGCCTCGGCTACAGCGGAGGGTTGGACTGGAATCTGGCCGAGACCTTGGCTCCGCTGGGGGCGCGTGCGCGCACCCACGCCGATCTCGACGCGCTTGTGGCCGACGTCGTTCAGGAAACCCAACCGGGCGACCATATTCTGGTGATGAGCAATGGTGGTTTCGGCGGTGTGCACGCCAAACTTTTGCACGCTTTACAGAAGCGGCCGACTTCCCAAGCATCGATGGCTTAAACAGATCGTCACAAAGCCGGATGCCCGTGCGGGATTGCCTCGCATCCGTTGTTGTTTGACCGGAGTCTTGGCATGGATCTGCCGCGCCTGTTAGGATAAGAATCATTCGCATTATCTTGACATGATTCAATTTCGCGGGGCATTTCGGTCTCGCGAGCAAACGGCAACCGTCCTGGCACCATGAATACGCTCGCATCGATGCATCCCGGCGCATGGGCCATCGTCACCAAAGTGCGTGCTGAAGGCGCGCTGATGCATCGCCTGGCCGCTCTGGGTTTTCGCGCCGGCAATCGACTGCTGGTGTTGCGGCGGGCCCAATTTCACGGGCCCATCCATGTGCGGATCGGCACCACGGAACTCGTCCTTCGCCATGCCGACGCGCGTCATGTCGAAGTCGCTGCGTGCCACGAAATGCAAACGGCGTCCGCAAGCGCCGCATGTGCCACGCAGCCCATCGCGCCGCCCCGGATATGAAACGCATCGCCCTGGTGGGCATGCCCAACACGGGCAAGTCCACGTTGTTCAACCGGCTCACCGGTTCTTCGGCGCGTGTCGGTAACTGGCCTGGTCTGACGGTCGACCTTGCCTCGGCCCGCATTCCTCTGGGCCGTCACATGGCGCAAATCGTCGATCTGCCCGGCATCTACGACTTGCAAGGTCTGACCGATGACGAAGATGTGGTGCAGCATTTCCTGCGGAGCCAGCTTGTCGATCTCGTGGCTGTCGTCATCAATGCAACGCAGATCGACCGTCAACTGGCGCTGGCCGTGCAACTGCACGACAGCGGCTTTCCCTGCATCGTGCTGCTGAACATGGCTGACGAGGCCGAGCGTTATGGCGTGGGAATTGACACGGCAAAGTTGCAGGCCGCGCTGGGCTTGCCGGTTGCAAGCCTGAGTGCCAAGCATGGCCGTGGCTATCACCAGGTGCTGCAACTTCTGGGACAGACACTGGATACGTCCAGACCCCTTGCGCTCGATCATGCGGCGGCTGGATTGGATCGGCGGCAGGACGGTCACGAAGGCGCGCAGGTCGCACTGGCCGCCGCCGTGCATCGACCCAGCCGCCTGTCCGACACCTGGGCAGAGCGCATCGACCACTGGGTGATGCATCCCTGGGTTGGTCCGCCGTTGTTCCTGGCCTTCATGGCCCTGGTGTTCAACGCCGTGTTCACGCTCGGAGCGCCGCTGCAGAAAGGCCTCGGATGGATGTTCGACCAGTTGCGGGTACAAATGCTTGGTCCCGCCCTCGTCTCGGCGCCGAACTGGCTCCGTGGTTTGGTGCTCGACGGCATCTACAACGGCCTGAGCACAGTGGCTGCCTTTGTGCCTGTCATCTTGCTGTTCTTCGTCTTCATGACCCTGATCGAGGAGAGCGGCTACTTCTCGCGTGCCGCATTTCTCACCGACAGCCTGATGTCGCGCATGGGGCTGGACGGGCGTGGTTTCGTCATGCTGCTCATGGGTTTTGGCTGCAACGTGCCAGCGCTGATGGGGACGCGGGTGATGCGCTCACGCGGGCTGCGCCTGCTCACGATGCTCATCATTCCGTTCTCGCTGTGCTCGGCGCGGTTGCAGGTTTTTCTGTTCATCATTGCCGCACTGTTTTCGCCGCGCATGGCACCGTGGGTGCTCTTGAGCCTTTATGGCGTGAGTTTCGCCGCCACGTTCGTCTCTGCCGTCCTGTTCAGGCAACGCTACCCCAGCAACGAGCCCTTCGTGTTGGAGTTGCCGCCGTACCGCATGCCCACCCTGCGTCAAATCGCGCTGCGCTCCTGGAGTGAAATGCAGCATTTCTTGCACCGTGCCACCAAGTTCATCGTCATCGGCGTGGTGCTGGTGTGGATGCTCACCAATCTGCCGCCGGGCCAGCCCACCGCAGGGCCGCACACACTGGCGGGCTGGGTTGGGCATGCGCTGCATCCGGCTTTCGCGCCGCTCGGTATTCCTCCGGAACTCATCATTGCCCTCATCTTCGGTTTCGTCGCCAAGGAGATCGTCATCGGCTCGCTGGCCGTGATCTACAGTCTGCAGGGAGATGCCTTGCAGCACGCCATCGCAGCGCAAATCACACCGGCTGCGGCGTACAGCTTCATGCTGTTCACACTCATCTACACGCCTTGTTTGTCGACTGTGGCCACGCTACGCAGCGAGTCGAAGAGCATGGCCTACACCGGCCTCAGCCTGGTGTGGTCGCTGGCGTTGGCCTGGGGCACATCGTTCGCGTTCTACCAAGGCTCGCGCCTGCTGGGGTTGGCCTGAGGAGCCGCGCAAGGCACTCGAGGTGCATGCCTACAATATCGGCATGTCAGGAAACACACTTGGTTTGCTTTTCGCCGTCACCACGTTTGGTGAATCCCATGGACCGGCGATTGGCTGCGTCATTGACGGCTGTCCCCCTGGCATGACCTTGAGCACAACCGACATTCAGCCGGATCTCGATCGCCGCCGCCCCGGCACCTCGCGCCACGTCACGCAGCGGCAGGAGGCTGACCAGGTCGAAATTCTCTCCGGTGTGTTCGAGGGCCAGACCACTGGCACCCCCATTGCCTTGCTGATCCGCAATACCGATCAGCGCAGCAAGGACTACGGCAATATTCTCGAGACTTTCCGCCCCGGGCACGCCGACTATACCTACTGGCGCAAATACGGACTGCGTGATCCGCGCGGCGGCGGACGTTCATCCGCCCGGCTGACAGCGCCCATCGTGGCCGCCGGAGCCATCGCCAAAAAATGGTTGCAGGCTCAGCATGACGTACGGGTGCGGGGCTGCATGCAGCAGGTCGGCGAGATGAGCATTCCCTTCGAGAGCTGGGATGCCGTTCCCGGCAATGCTTTTTTCGCACCCAATGCCGCCGTGGTGCCCGAGCTCGAGGCCTATATGGACGCCCTGCGCAAGGCTGGAGACTCCTGCGGTGCGCGTTTATATGTGGAGGCGCTGAACGTGCCGGCCGGTTGGGGAGAGCCGCTCTACGACAAACTCGACGCCGACATCGCCCACGCCATGATGGGATTGAACGCCGTGAAGGGCGTGGAAATTGGCGCCGGTTTTGCCAGCGTTGCACAGAATGGCAGCCAGCACGGAGATGAACTCACGCCTGCAGGCTTCCTCGGTAACAACGCCGGTGGCGTGCTGGGCGGCATCAGCAGTGGGCAGCCGGTCTCGGTGTCCATTGCCATCAAACCGACGTCCAGCATTCGTCTGCCGCGCAGATCCATCGACCGTGCCGGGCAGCCCACAGTGGTGGAAACCTTCGGCCGCCACGACCCTTGCGTTGGCATCCGAGCGACGCCGATTGCCGAGGCCCTGCTGGCCATTGTGTTGATGGACCATGCGCTGCGCCACCGTGCACAATGCGGGGATGTTCGCATCCCCGTGCCACCGATCCCTGGCCAAGTCGTTGCTTGATGTCGTGGCCCTCGCGTGTCGCCGCGCGTGGATGGGGTATGGTCCCGCCGACAGGAATCGAACCTGTATTTGCCGCTTAGGAGGCAGCCGTTCTATCCATTGAACTACGGCGAGGCAGTCGGCGATTGTAGAGTGCCGTGCCTCATGGGCTTGAGGCTTGCGCGCGGCCCAGAGCCATGCGCAGCGCAGTTTCAACAGCTTGAGAAAGCGTGCGGCGATCAGTGTTTTGCGTGGTTTCCAGGCCGTGAATCTCGATTCGCAGTGGCCCGGCGTAAGCCATGCGCCATAGAGTGCCGAGCATGGTTTCGTCGCCGACATAGGCCGGTGCGCGAGCGTAGTGGCCGCTGCGCGCGTCGAGGTAGCGCAGCAGTACGGGCTGCACTGGACTGCCGCTGCTCACGGCGGCCTGGAACAGGTTGGCGTGCAGCGGCAGAATCTCGCGGCCGTCGGATGTGGTGCCTTCGGGGAAAACGCTGATGCGTTGGCCCTGACGCAGGGCCTCGGCCATGTGGTGCACGACGCGCATGGCGTCGCGCGGGCGTTCGCGCTCGATGAACAGGGTGCCGGCACCGCGCGCGAGCGCGCCGAGCAAGGGCCATCGGTCGATGTCGGACTTAGCGACGAAGCGCGTCGGCTGCATGGCGTTGAGCGCGATGATGTCGAGCCAAGAGACGTGGTTGACGGCGAGCATGCAAGGCGGCGGCTGAAACGCGCCCAGCATGTCAAGTTCGACGCGGCAGGCGCGCAGCATGCGCTGCGACCAGGCGCGAATGGCGTCTTCGCGCTGCTGCGGGGTGAACATGGGAAAACGCCGCAGGGTGATGAGCCCGCGCATCACCAGCATGGCAATGCGCAACAGCATCCACGCCAGGCGCAGCGCGCCCATCATCTTGGCTTGGGGCCTGGGCCTTGTGAGCCTGAGGCGCCTGCCGGTGCGGCAGGGCTGTGCGGCGCGCAGGCCATGCTGCCGTTGCTGGTTGCCGGATCGGATTCGCCGTCGGCGGCGTTGAAAATCACACGGCCATCGATGATGGTGGCGCGCACCCGGCCGCTGAGTTGCATCGTCGCCAGCGGGGTGTGCTTGATGCGGCTGCGCAAGCACTCGGGGGCGGCCATCCAGCGTGCTTCGGGGTCGACCACGATCAACTCGGCCGCAGCTCCCGGCTGCAGTTGCAAAGGCGCCAAGCCGGCAGCGGCGGCTGCGCGGCTGGTGGCCACGACCAGCGCCTGCGGCAGACTCAGCCCACTCTGGCGTGCATAGGCAAGCACGGCGGGCAGCAGCAACTCAAGTCCCGTGGCGCCGGGTGCAGCCTCGGCGAAGGGGAGGATTTTGCCGTCACTGTCCACAGGGGTGTGGTCGGAGCACAGTGCGTCGATGGTGCCGTCGGCCAAGCCTTGCAGCAGCGCGGCGCGATCGGCCGCCTGGCGCAGGGGAGGGTCCAGGCGCATGCGGGCGTCGAACCAGCCGATGTCGAGGTCGGTCAGCAAGAGGTTGTGGATGGATGCATCGGCCGTGATCGGCAGGCCCTCGGCCTTGGCCTGGCGCAACAAGTCGACCCCCGCGGCGCTCGAGAGCTTGCTGACATGCACGGCGCAACCCGTGCTGCGCACCAGCGCGAACAGGGTTTGCAAGGCGATGGTCTCGGCCATCACCGGCACGCCGGGAAGCCCCAGGCGCTGGGCATAGGCGCCGCTGGCCGCAACGCCGCGGCCGAGGTGTGCATCCAGCGGGCGTAGCCAGACCTTATAGCCGAAGGTGCTGGCGTATTGCAGTGCACGGTAGAGCAGTTGGGTGTCGGCCACCGGAACGTCGGCCTGTGACAAGCCGATGCAACTGGCCTTCACCAGCGAGGCCATTTCTGCCAGGCGTTCGCCCTTGAGCCCCACGGTGAGCGCGCCCAGCGGATACACCCGTGAGCGCTTGATGCGCCGCGCGCGCCAGCGCAGCATTTCCACCAGACTGGGTTCGTCGAGCACGGGGTCGGTGTCGGGCGGGCAGATGACGCGGGTGACCCCGCCGGCGGCTGCTGCGGCGAGTTCGGAATCGAGCAGCCCCTCGGCCTCGCCGCCCGGTTCGCCCAGTCGGGCGCAGAGGTCGACCAGGCCCGGCATGACCAGGCAGCCATGCGCGTCGAGGGTCTGGTCGGCGACAAAGCCCTCGGGCGCTCGGCCCACGGCGACGATGCTTTCGCCAGCGATGGCGACATCTCCCGGGGATTGCAGCCCGCTTGCGGGGTCGATGAGGGTGCCGCCGCGCACGAGGATGTGGTGGGGATGGCTCATGGCGTATGGATTCGCACCGTCTCAGGCGCTGGCGTTGGCAATGATGGACAGCACCGCCATGCGCACGGCGATGCCGAAACGCACCTGCGGCAGGATGACACTTTGCCCGCCGTCGGCCACCGACGAGTCGATTTCCACCCCACGGTTGATCGGTCCCGGATGCATGACGATGGCATCGGGCTTGGCCAGCGCCAGGCGCTCGAGCGTGAGGCCGTACATCATGTGGAATTCGCTGGCCGAGGGCAGCAGTCCGCCGGTCATGCGCTCGTTTTGCAGCCTCAGCATCATTACCACGTCGGCGTCCCTCAGCCCCTCGCGGATGTCGTGGCAGACACGCACGCCCATGGAGCGCAGGTCTCCGGGAACCAGGGTTTTCGGGCCCACCGCGCGCACTTCGGGTACCCCCAGGGTGGTGAGGGCGTGGATGGCCGAACGCGCCACGCGTGAATGCACCAGGTCGCCGACGATGGCCACGGTCAGTGCTGTGAAGTCGGGCTTGTAATGGCGGATGGTGGTCATGTCCAGGAGGCCTTGCGTGGGATGGGCGTGGCGCCCGTCGCCGGCATTGACCACGTGGACATGGCCCGGCACATGCTGGGAGATGAGGTAGGGCGCACCGCTTTGCGCATGGCGCACGACGAAGATATCGGCGTCCATTGCCACCAGGTTGGCCATGGTGTCGAGCAGGGATTCGCCCTTGCTCGTGCTGGAGCGCTGGATGTCGAGGTTGAAGACGTCGGCGGAGAGCCGCTGCGCCGCAATCTCGAACGTGGTGCGGGTGCGGGTGGAGTTTTCGAAAAACAGGTTGAACACGCTTTTGCCGCGCAGCAGCGGCACCTTCTTCACCTCGCGGTCGCCGAAGCTGACGAAACCCTGCGCGGTGTCGAGGATGCGCAGCAGCACGTCGCGCGGCAGCCCCTCTGTGCTCAGCAGGTGGCGCAACTCTCCGTGGCGATTGAGTTGGGGGTGGGTGGTGTTCAAGCCTTGGACTCCAGGCGGAAGGCCAGACGCATGGTCTGGGGCTGGGTTTCGTCGCGTTCAAGTGCAAGCATGTGCATGGGCGGCAGCGCCATCTGTGCGGCGCAAAGCTGGGCACAGATCGGCAGTTCGCGGCCGCCACGGTCGATCAGTACGGCGAGATCGACGCGTGCCGGGCGGCCGAAGTCATACAACTCGTTGAGGGCTGCACGCGTGGTGCGCCCGGTGTAGAGCACGTCGTCCACCAGCAAGATGATGCGGCCATTGACGTCGAAGGGCAGGGTGGTGCGGTTGGCGCTGGGGTGCAGGCCGCGCGTGGCGAAATCGTCGCGATGGAATGTCGAAGACACCACGCCGAAGGGTGTGGTCAGATCGAGGTCGGCATGCAGCCGTTCTGCCAGCCAGGCACCGCCGGAGTAGATGCCGACGATGGCCGGCTCAGCCCGGGAGTGGTTGCCAGCCGCCATGTTGGCGCGAGCCAGCCAGTTGCGCACCAACACCAGCAGCTGTGCGTAGAGGGCCTCGGCATCGGGTGCTTGGGGCATCGTCATGGCGTGCCTTGGAGAAATTGTTCCAGAATCAGCCGCGCCGACTCGGCGTCCACGTCCACGGCTCCGGCGTCTTCCGCGGCCCGAGAGGTGTAGCGCTCATCCACCATCGCCACCGGCAGCTTGAAGCGGCCGTGCAACTGGTTGGCGAACCGCCGTGCCTGCGTCGTGCGCAACTGTTCTTCACCTTCTCGCGACAGTGGCAGGCCGACGACGAGTTGCGTCGGCTGCCAGAGCGCGATGAGCTGGCCGATGGCGTCGAACTTGGTATCTCGCCGCTCTGCGCGCACGCTTTGCAACGGCCTGGCACTGGCCGTGAGGGTGTTGCCGATGGCCACGCCGATGCGTTTTTCCCCGAAATCGAAACCCATCACCACGCCGGCAATGGCCATCATCGGCTGCCTGATGCTGGCGGCTGCCTGGGCTTCAGGCATGTCCGGCCGTTTGCGACAGGCTCAAAGTGGAAATACCCATGAGCGACATGGCGGCCTCGAAGCGGTGCTCCACCGGAATGTCGAAGACGATGGCGGCGTCGGCCTCGACGGTGAGCCAACCGTTGTGGGCGATTTCGTCTTCCAGTTGCCCTGCGCTCCAGCCCGAGTAACCCAAGGCGACAAAGAAGCGCGTCGGGCCGTCACCCGCGGAGATGTGCTCGAGCACATCCTTGGATGTGGTCATCTGCAGTCCGCCGGGAATGTGCAGGGTGGAGGCGTAGGTCTTGTCGGTGGGGTCGTGCAGCACAAAGCCGCGCTCGGTTTGCACTGGCCCGCCGTAATAGACCGTCTGCGTCGCAAGCAGCGGTTGATCGAGGGGCAGGTCCACGCGATCGAATAGGTCTTTGAGGGCGATGTCGGTCGGACGATTCACCACCAGACCAAGTGCGCCGCGCGCTGAATGCTCGCAGACATAGATGACGCTGCCGGAAAACGTGGAGTCAGCCATGCCTGGCATGGCAATGAGGAACTGGTGACTCAGATTGGATGCATCGGCACGAGGATTCATGGCGCCATATTATCGCGGCGCAAGCATTGAATTCAGGCTTCAAACCATCTTCTCCATGTCATCTCCACAGACCGCTTCCCCGACGCACAGGCCCAACCTGGTCTGGCTGCGGCGCGACCTGCGGCTGAGGGACAACACGGCCTTGCATCACGCGATGGCACGGGGTGCGCTGGTGGTCTTCGGCTTCGTGTTCGATACCGACATCCTCCAGCCCTTGCTGCAACTGGGTGCGAAGGCGGATCGGCGCCTGACCTTCATCCACCGGAGTCTGCGCGAGTTGGACCTGGCTTTACGCCAGATGGGTTCAGCCTTGCTGGTGGAGCACGGCCGGGCGGCAGACTGCATCCCGCGCCTCGCCGCCCGCATTGGCGCGGCAGCGGTGTACGTCAACCGTGACTATGAACCCGGCGCCGTACAGCGCGACGCTGAGGTTGCCGGTCTCCTGGCTGCCCAGGGCGTCGAGTTTCATGGCGTTCACGATCAGGTCCTGCTGCATCCCGACGCCCTGCTGACCGGCCAAGGCAAGCCTTACAGCGTGTTCACGCCTTACAAAAACGCGTGGCTCAAGCGCGTGCAGCCGGGCGACCTGGCCCCGCGCGATGCGGCACCCCTGCCGCATCGGCTCTGGCCTGTCTTGGCACCGCACGCACTGCCAGGCCTGGACGAACTGGGCTTCGAGACCGCGTCCCTGCCTGTTGGGCTGCCCGCAGGAACCCAAGGAGCCGAGAGGCTTTTCGCCGATTTTCTGCCACGCATGGACGCTTATGCCCAGGCACGCGACTATCCCGCCGTCAAGGGTACGAGTTATCTGTCGGTGCATTTGCGCTTCGGCACCATCAGCGTGCGCGAGTTGGCGCGCGAGGCCTGGAAGCGCGCGCAGGCTGGCAGCCAGGGCGCGGCCACTTGGCTGAGTGAGCTGATCTGGCGCGATTTTTATGCTCAGATCCTGCATCACCATCCGCAAGTCGTGGACCATGCCTTCAAGCCGGAATACGACCGCATCGCTTGGGACGATGCGCCCGCCTTGCATGCCGCCTGGCGCGAGGGCCGAACTGGCTACCCTCTGGTCGATGCAGCCATGCGCCAACTCAACGCCACGGGCTATATGCACAACCGGCTGCGCATGGTCACAGCGAGCTTTTTGACCAAGGACCTGGGGCTCGACTGGCGCTTGGGCGAACGTTATTTCGCCCTCAAGCTCAACGACTATGACCTCTCGGCGAACAATGGCGGCTGGCAATGGGCGGCCTCCACGGGTTGCGACGCCCAGCCTTACTTTCGCATCTTCAACCCTGTGGCACAAAGCGAACGGTTCGATCCCAAGGGGCGTTTCATCCGGCGTTACGTGCCCGAGCTTGCGGGCCTGTCGGATGCGGACATCCATGCTCCATGGTTGGCTCCGCCGCTGTCGCTGCAACACGCCGGCGTGCAACTGGATCTGGACTATCCCATGCCGGTGGTGGACCATGCCGAAGCTCGCGCCCGTACCTTGCAGCGCTATGCCGTGGTGAAAGACAAAAACCCGAACTGAGCCGACTTGGCGCGACGCGGCGAGGCCTGGCATCACCGCATGCCGACCAAGCGGCTGCGGCGTCAGTGCAGCAAGCTCTGGGGCATGTAGCGCCGAATCAAGCCCAGGAGTTCGTCTTCCGAATAGGGCTTGCCGAGGTAATGGTTCACGCCGAGTTCCTGCGCGTAATTGCGATGCTTGTCGGCAATACGCGAGGTGATCATGATGACCGGCAGGTGACGGGTGCGCTCGTCGGCGCGAATGTTGCGCGTCAGGTCGAACCCATCCATGCGCGGCATTTCGATGTCGGTGAGCACCACGTCGGGCAAAGTGCCCTGCAACTGCTCCAGCGCGTCCAATCCGTCTTTGGCCAGCAACACGGCATAGCCGTTGCGGCTGAGGAAGCGCTGGGTGACACGGCGTACGGTGATGGAATCGTCCACCACCAGCACGGTGTTGCCAACTGCTTGCGCTGGCGCGACGGGAGCGGGTGGTTGGGCATTGGTGGCCAATCCAGACGCGACGGCGGACGGATGCGCCGGTTCCGTGGTGGCAGGCCATGCTGCTGCCCGTGCGCTGGCGGCCCGCGCCATGAGGTGAGCAGCTTGCTCGCCATAGACCGCAGCCAGTGCAACGGGGTTGTAGATGAGTACCAGATTGCCGTTGGGCAAGACGGAAATGCCAGCCAGACCCGGCACGCGCGAGAGTTGCGGCCCCAGATTCTTGACCACAACTTCCTGGCTACCCAAGACTTCATCGACCTGCAGCGCCAGGCGCTGCGCTGCGCTGCGAATGAGCACGACAGGGATGGTGCGGCCGGGTGCTTCGGTGCTGGTGCCCGAGTCGGCCGTGAGGGCGCCGAGCCAGAAGAATGGCAGATCCTGGCCAGCATGCAGCAGTTGCTGGCGCGCAGCGGCGGCAGCCACATCGGCCGGTTTCAGCCGCAGAACGAGGTCCACGAGACTGGCCGGCGCGGCAAACACTTTGGAGCCGGCGCGCAGCAGGACTACTTGGGTGACGGCCGTGGTCAGCGGCAAGACCAGCGTGAATGTGCTGCCCATCTTGGGTCTGGATTCAAGCTCGACACGGCCGCCGAGGGCTCGCGTGTCGGTACGCACGACGTCCAACCCGACGCCACGCCCCGCAATTTCAGAGGTTTGCTCCATGCTGGAAAAGCCAGGGCGGAAAATCAGTTCACGCAGGTGGGCTTCGTCGGCGGTTTCATCGCTGGCGAGCAAGCCGGTGGCACGGGCTTTGCGCTCGATGGCGGCGTAGTCGAGCCCGGCGCCATCGTCGGTGATGGACACCACGACTTCGCTGCCTTCCTGGCGCAGCTTGAGGGTGATGGTGCCTGCAGCCGGTTTGCCCGCGGCTTCGCGCGCGGCGGCGCTCTCCAGCCCGTGCGCCACGGCATTGCGCAGGATGTGCTCGAAGGTGCCGGCCATGCGGTCGAGCACTCCACGGTCGATTTCGATGTTGCCCCCGATGATGTCCAGGCGCACCGGTTTGCCGGCGTCCTTGCCGGCCTGGCGCACGGTGCGGTACAGCCGTTCGGAGATGCTGTCGAACTCGACCATGCGGGTGCGCAGCAGGTCACGTTGCAACTCGCGTGTGAGTCGTGCCTGGCGGGCCAGGTTGTCGTCGGTGGATTGCAGCGTGCGGCTCAGGGTGTTCTGCACCAGCGCCAGGTCGTTCACCGACTCGGCCATCATGCGGGTGAGTTCCTGGAAGCGGGTGAAGCGGTCGAACTCGAGTGGGTCGAAATCGCGGCCATCTTCGCGTGCGGACTGCGCACGCGCTGCCATTTGCGCGTCGGCCTGCAACTCGATATCGCGCACCTGTGCGCGCAAGCGCTCGAGGTTGTCGCCGAGGTCGCGCGTGCTGGAACGGATCAGACCGAACTCATTGTCGAGGCGGGAGCGAGCAATGCTGACCTCACCCACCTGGTTCACCAAGCGGTCGAGCAGGGCGGCACGCACGCGTACTGGCTGCGCGGCGACCCGTCCAGCGCCGGGTGCGGCTTGCATCGGCATCAGAGGCTGGGGTAGGGCCTTCCCTTCGGGTGTGGATGAAGTCGCTGCCGCGATCACCTTGGCTGTAGGTCGCGAGCTTTCGGCAACGGCAGCTGCCGAAGTGGCAGGTTGGGTTGCAGCGGCCTGCTCCACGGCTTCATCCTGCAAACCCTGCTCGATGTGGATCTCGCCGAGCTCGACCTCGCCGCGACTGCTGGCTTCACGCAGGCGCTCAAAACGCGTGTTCATTGCGTCATGTCGCGCGATGAGTTCGATCAGGTCGGATTCGACCAGCGTCTCGCTGTCCATGCCCAGCAAAGCTTCGATGTCAGCCTCCAGGCTGTGCGCCTGATCGCCGAGCGCCATGGCTCCAGCCATGCGCGCACTGCCCTTGAAGGTGTGCAACAGGCGCATGGCCTGCTTCGGGGCGGTGAGGTCGCGCGGATTGTTTTCCCATTGCCGCAGCGCCGTGGAGAGTCCGGGCAGTAACTCGGAAGCCTCGTCCTCAAAGATGGGGAAAAGCTCGGTGTCGATGCTGTCACGCAGGGTCGGGTCGGCAGCGGCAGCCATCGTGCTTTCGGACGGGGCCACGGGCGCAACTGCGCTGCCCATCTCCTCCAGGGCTTGGGCAAGCTCGCTTGCCGCAATCGGCGCCGACTCGCCAGCATGCTTTGTCACCACCACGATCGGCTCGGCATCGACGTACGCGGTGCTGTCGGTGTCTTCCACACCATGGCCGCTGTGCGCCATGCCGGTTTCCGGCGCGTCAATCTGGGGTTGGGCACCCAGATGCTGCATACGGTGCACCAGCGCTTGCAGCGCCTCGACCATGTCTGGCTGGGCTGGGCGCAGGAAACCTGCAGCGAATTGGTGCAGCAGGCGGCGAATTTCCTCGGTGGCTTGAACCAGCAGGTCGACGTCCGCCGATTCGAGTGCGGCAGGGCGGCCGTGCTGCAAACGCAGCGCCTCTTCCATCTGCTCGGCCAGTTGCCCGACGCTCTGCAGGCCTACGGT
>DAIAZB010000365.1 GCA_027443745.1 Thiomonas sp.
AGCCGGGTCATGCTGGAGTCGCGCCTGGCACGTCCGGTCGATCTGTTTTGCTATCCGAACGGCTCGCATGACCCGCGCGTGCGCCGCATCGCCGCGCAGGTCTACCGTGCGGCGGTCAGCACCGATGAGGGCCTGGTGCCCAGGCCGGTGGCCGACGCCTACGCCATTCCACGCATTCCCATCGCGGCGCACCTGCCGCTGCTGGCGTGGCGGATGCACCGTCCCACCGCCTGAACGGCGTTTGCCGTGGCGCGAGCGCCACGCGCTGCGCCATGCTGCCCGCGGGCTCGACCGGGCTGGTCCAAACCCGATGAGGGCTTGATGCGGCGCCGTCTGAAACAATGCGCCCATGCTGCACTTCACCGTCCACCACACCTCGGCCCAAGCCCGCCGCGGCACCCTCACCCTCAACCACGGCACCCTCGACACCCCGCAGTTCATGCCCGTGGGCACCTACGGCACGGTCAAGGGCATCACGCCCGATGGCCTCGAGGCCGCGGGCGCGCAGATCATCCTGGGCAACACCTTCCACCTCTGGCTGCGGCCGGGGCTGGAGGTGGTGCGGCAGTTCGGCGGGCTGCACCGCTTCATCGGCTGGGACCGGCCCATCCTCACCGACAGCGGCGGCTTCCAGGTGTGGAGCCTGGGGGCGATGCGCAAAATCAGCGAGGAGGGCGTGCGCTTCGCGTCGCCGGTGAATGGCGACAAGCTTTGGCTCACCCCCGAGGTCAGCATGCAGATCCAGACCGTGCTGAACTCCGACATCGTCATGCAGTTCGACGAATGCACGCCTTACGACGTCGAGCGTGACGGGCAAAAGCACATCACCACCGAGGCCGAGGCTCGCACGTCGATGGAGCTGTCGCTGCGCTGGGCGGCGCGCTGCAAGGCCGAGTTCACGCGGCTTGCGAACCCCAACGCGCTGTTCGGCATCGTCCAGGGCGGCATGTTCGAGCCGCTGCGCGACGCCTCGCTCGACGGCCTGGCCGCGCTCGACCTGCCCGGCTACGCCATCGGCGGCTTGAGCGTCGGCGAGCCGAAAGACGACATGCTGCGCCTGCTGCGCCACACCGCGCCGCGCCTGCCCGCGCACAAGCCGCGCTACCTCATGGGCGTGGGTACGCCGGAAGACCTGGTGGACGGCGTTGCCGCGGGCATCGACCTGTTCGATTGCGTCATGCCCACGCGCAATGCGCGCAACGGCCACCTCTTCACCCGCTTCGGCGATCTGCGCATCCGCAACGCGCGCTTCAAGCTGGACCAACGCCCGCTCGACGAAACCTGCACCTGCGCCACCTGCCGGCAGTTCTCCCGCGCCTATCTGCACCACCTCGACCGCTGCGGCGAGATGCTGTTCGGCATGCTCGCCACCACCCACAATCTGCACTACTACCTGCAACTCATGCGCGAGATGCGACAGGCGCTCGACGGCGGGACGTTCGACGCCTATGTGGCGCAGTTCCGGGCCGCGCGGGCGCGCGGTGTGGGCTGAGAGCTCGCCCCGCGTCAGGCCACGGCTCGCCGGCCGACCCACGCGACGAAACGCCGCCCATACAGCGGCTGGCGCCACAGCAGAAAGGCCGTGGCCAGTGCGTTGAGCAGGGCCACGCTCAGCAACAGCATGGGCACGCCCACGCCGGCCACCAGCAGCGCGGCGCAATAGCCCGAGCAGACGACCATGTACAGCGCATTGATGATGTTGTTGGCGGCAATCACGCGGGAGCGGTGGGTCACGGGCGTGTGCTGCTGGATCAGCGCATACAACGGCACGCTGTAAATGCCGGCGCTGGCCGAGAGCAGGAACAGGTCGGCCATCACGCGCCAGTGCGCGACATCAGTCACGAAGGCTGCAACGCCTTGCAACGCCACCTCCCGCGGCAGGTTCAGCGTGGCGAAATACATGTCGACGCCGAAGGCGGTCCTGCCGATGGCGCCCAGCGGCACCAGGCCGATTTCCACCCGTCCGCGTGCCAGCCATTCGCACGCCACCGAACCCAGCGCGATGCCAATCGAAAACACCGCCAGCAGCAGCGATGCCACCGCCTCGTCACCGCCCAGCACATGGCGGGCGAAGACCGGGAACTGCGTCAGAAAGGCCACGCCGTAGAACCACATCCACGAAATGGCGAGCAGTGCCTGCAGCACCGTGCGGTCGCTCGCGGCCAGCTTGAGGTTGCGTGCCGTCTCGGTGAAGGGGTTCCAGTTGATGCGCAATTGCGGGTCCACCGGGGCCGTGGCGGGGATGAAGCGGGCGGCCGCCCAACCCAGCAGCGCCACCGCGACGCAGGCCAGCCCGGCCAGCAGCGGGCCCTGCGGGAAGGCCATGAGCAGGCCGCCGGCCAGGTTGCCGAGCAGGATGGCGACGAAGGTGCCCATCTCGGTCATGCCGTTGCCGCCGGTGAGTTCCGCCGTGCTCAGGTGCTGCGGCAGGTAGGCGTATTTGGCCGGGCCGAAGATGGTGGAGTGCAAGCCCATGCCGAAGGCGCAGACCAGCAGCGCCGGCACGTTGCCGGCGACGAAGCCCCACAGCGCCAGCAGCATGATGGCAATCTCGATCGTCTTGACCTGGCGCATCAGCCCGGCCTTGTCGAACTTGTCGGCGAGTTGCCCGCAGGTGGCGGAGAACAGCACGAAGGGCAGAATGTAGAGCGCGGCGATGAGGTTCACCATCAGTCCGGCCGAGAGCGTGGAGGCGCTCTCGACGCGGTAAGTAACCATCACCGTGAAGGCGAACTTGAACAGGTTGTCGTTGCCCGCGCCGCCGAACTGGGTCCAGAAGAACGGGGCGAAGCGCCGTTGCCCGAGCAGGGCGAACTGGTTGGGGTGCGGGGTGTCGGGCATGGGAGGCGGGCGT
>DAIAZB010000366.1 GCA_027443745.1 Thiomonas sp.
CACCGACAGCCCTTCCATCGATTGCGAGCGCAGGTGCGCAAGGCCGGGAATGCCGTTGACGGCATCCTCGACCGGGGTGGTGACCAGCGCCTCGATCTGTCGGGGCGCCAGCCCCGCGGCGTTGGTCACGACCGTGACCGATGGTTGTCCGAACTCGGGGAACACGTCATAGGGCGCATGAACGACCGCGACAACGCCCACAAGCGTCAGCGCGAGCGCCGCGACCAGCACCAGCCAGCGAAGACGCAGGCAGAACTCGACGATTGCACGCATCAACGTTCCCCTTCAATCGTCGTCATCGTGCGGCTTGGCTGCCTTGGCAGCTGCAGCCGGCGCCGGCGCCTGTGACGCCGAGAACACCAACGCAGCGCCAGCGACCACGATGTGCTGTCCAGGTTGCAGCGCAGCGCCGTCACGCCCAGAGACGAAATACCCCTGTCCGACACGCACGGGCTCGTGCAGCGTGATCGGCGCGAAGGCATTGGTGCTGCTTTGGCGGTACACGAGCGCCTGCCCGTCGTGCCAGACCACTGCCGACGCAGGAATCAGCACGCCTGACACGGTACCCGGTCTGCGCAGCGTGACCGTGATCGGCGTCCCGATGGGCGCGGAGTCCAGGGGCGTCATGAGGTAGTACAGACCGGGGCCAGCGACCCCCGCTGCAGCGCGCGGTGCGCGGCTGATCCATCGCAGGGCCACGGGTTGGCCGTCGGGTGTCGACGCCTGGGCATGGGTCGATACGCGCGGAAGCGATTGGCCAAGCGGAACGCTGGCTTCGACGAGCTGCTGAGTGCCGCTTTCCAACTGCGGTAGTGGCGCGGCGCCGGAGGCCGCTGCGGCCCCGAGCCTGGCGCCCCAGTCAGTGCGTGCGCGGGCCATGAGCTCGCCCAGTTGCGCCTGAGCGCTGGCCTGTTCGGCCTGAGCGACCTGCAGGTGCGCTTGCGCAGCCTGGAAAGCCGCCTGCGAGATATTGTGCTGGTTGCCGTACAGATGGGTGGCGCGTGCAGCCTCACTACGCGCGAGCGCCGCTGCGGCATGCGCCGCCGCGAGCTTGCCCCGCGCAGCGCTGATCTGAGCCGCCAGGTTGATCAAGGGTCCCGGGTCGAGGACGATGCCGAAGGCGTTTATCGTCTGCGCGCGCTCGACCTGCTGCAGCTCGACGGTGCGGATGCCGCCCGCCGAGACGGCCTTGGCATCGAGGGTGACCGTGGAGGGTTCGCGCGCGCCGGCAGAGCCCGCGGCGCCGATGGCCGCGACCGAAAACACGGCCCACTTGAAAAGGTGTGTCCTGAGCATCATTGGCTCCGGTTGGCAACCAGGAAGGGTTGGTAGAGCGCCGCTTCGAGGCGGCCGAGCGCGTTGCGCGCGTGGATCGACGCCGACAGCGCGCCCTGTTGTGCCTGCACGTAGGCCAGCCTGGCGCCGAGAATCCGTAGCCGGCCGATCTGCCCCGCGGCGAACGCGTCCTGCCCCCGGTTTAGACCGTCGGCGGCTGCCTTGCGCAGCCGGCGCGCGCTGTCCAGCTCGGACACGCTGGCGTGCCAGTCCGTCCGTGCTTGATCGATCTCGGCCAGCACGTTGGTC
The DNA here is from genome assembly GCA_027443745.1 of Thiomonas sp. The sequence continues at coordinate 1,585 of DAIAZB010000366.1, forward strand.
TGGGTCGCGAGGAACTCCTCGGCTGCAACTCGTCGTGCGGCGCGGGCCTGAGCGATCGGGCCCTGGTTCTGGTTGAGGATGGGCAGCGGCAGGGAAATCGACAGGATGAACTTGTTGTCGCCCTGGTCGTAGTGGTAGCCGGGACCGATGTCGATGGTGGGGTACTGCTGCGCAACCGCCAGGCGCAGCGCGGCTTGCGTGGCGGCGTAATGCGCGAGAGCAGCGAGTACGTCCGGGCGCGAGGTGAGCGCTGAGTGGATCAGGGGCTCAAGGCGGCCGGGCTGCCGTGGGTGGGCGATGCCCCGCATGTCGAGATCGATGCCATCCAGAGCGGTGGTCGGCACGCCCAGTGCGGCAGCCAGGGAGGCTCGCCCCAATCGACTGGCGCGGCGCTGCGATGCGAGCTCCAATTCGGCCTGGTTGAGGGCGAGCGTCGCGGTGGTCAGCGTCGCTGCCGAGACCATGCCTGCCTGATAGCGCTGCGCGACGACCTCGCGATAGCGCTCCGCAAGGGACGCACGCTGCGCAGCAAGCGCTGCGGCTTGCTGCGCAGCCCAGAGATCGAGCATGGATGTTCGCACCTGGCCGCGCAATTGCCAGGCGGTGACGGCGATGGCCTCGCGCGCCTGCTCGGTTCGGGCGCGTGCCTGCGCGATGCGTGCGGGCCGCGCACCGTAGGATTGGATCAGGAAGGTGACCACGGGGCCGACCGTCCAGGGCGGCGCTGTGGTGGTCGTGTCATAAGTGGGCGCAAGTTGCAGGTTCGGGTTCGGCAGCGCCGCTGCGGTGGTCTCGCCGCCCTTGGCCTGCAGCAGCCTGGCCTCGGCCAGCGGCATGTCGGGGCGCTCATAGGCGGCCACCAGGGATAGCGTGGAGAGGTTCCAGGGTGGCGCACCGCTCTTGTGCAGCTGGGCCGCGAGGAAGCGCAGCAAACGCGGATCAGAAAGCGTGCGCTCGGCCAAAGCATCCGCAGTCTTGTCGGGATGGATGGGCTGCGGTGTGTAGCTCGCGCATCCGGCAAGCAGCGCGGAAACGAGCAAAGCGGCCGACAGACGGGTCTTCATCGCGTCGCATCGC
>DAIAZB010000367.1 GCA_027443745.1 Thiomonas sp.
ACGCGTTTTACGAGCGCTATGGCGGCATCACCATCGTCGTCACCCGCTTCATCCCGTTTTTGCGCACCTTTGCGCCCTTCGTCGCTGGCGTGGCCGAGATGTCCTACGCCAAATTCCTGATCTACAACATCGGCGGCGGCGGTCTGTGGGTGGGTTCACTGATGGCGGCTGGCCATCTGTTCGGCAACATCCCGTGGATCAAGCACAACCTGGGTTTGCTCACGCTTGGCATCATCGTGTTGTCGCTACTGCCGGTGGGCTTCGGCTGGTGGAAGACGCGGCGGGCCAGCGTCGCCTGAGGCCGCGCCATTCCTGGCCTCAGACCACGACGGCGGCTTGTCCCCGCGTGCGCCAGCCATGCGCCAGCAGCAAGAGTGCTGCGGCGGCGAAGCCGAGTTCATCCGTCAACGGAACAGCCGATACCAGCAGCGCTGCGGCGGCAAACGCCGCCAGCCGCTCCGGCAAGTTGAGGGTGGCACGCAGATAACCCACCGCCACGCCGCCCCACAGCACGATGGCCAGCACAGCCTTGCCGAGCACGTAGAGCACGCCGGCCCAGGTCCAGGCACCCTGCAGCATGAGTTGCGGGTCGTACACCGCCATGTAGGGCACGACGAAACCAGCCAGTGCGATCTGCGTCGCCTTGAAACCGATGCGCATCGGCGAGGCTTTGGCGATAGACGCGGCGGCAAACGCGGCGAGGGCCACGGGCGGTGTCAGATCGGCCATGATGCCGAAATAAAACACGAACATATGGCTGACGATCAGCGGCACGCCGAGCTTGAGCAAAGCTGGCGCTGCGATGGAACTGGTGATGATGTAATTGGGAATCGTGGGAATGCCCATGCCCAGCACCAGGCACACCAGCATGGTCAGCACCAGTGAGGCCAGCAGGCTGTGCGAGCCGATCGCCACGATGAAACCGGCAAAGCTGGTTGCCGCGCCCGTGAGGGTGAGCACGCCGATGATGACGCCGACGATGGCGCAGGCAATGCCCACCGGCAAGGCTTGGCGGGCGCCGTCGATCAGGCTGTTACGCAAGGTGCGCAGGGTGTTGTGCCCGCCTTTCACCGTCAGATTGATGGCCACCAGCAGGGCGATCACGCTCAACACCGGGACGATGCCGAACTTGAGGAAGGCTGCAGCTCCCAGGCCGCAGCCGAACCAGAACACCGTGCGGAATGCCGTGTGCGAAATGCGCGCCGCAATGGCCGCGCCCAGCAGCAAGATGGCGGTGAGCGATAGGCCCATCATGCCGGCGAACATGGGTGTGAAACCGTGAAACAACATCCAGACCAGCGCTGCCAGCGGCAGCGCGAGATGCCAGTTGTCCTTCAGCGCCATCCACGGGTTGGGGCATTCGTCGGCCGACAGGCCCATGAGTTTTTTCCGCCCGGCCTCCAGGTGCACCATCCAGAACGCAGTGAAGTAATACAGCATGGCGGGAATCACCGCAGCCTTGACGATGTCGGCATACGGAACGTTCAGCGTCTCGGCCATGATGAAGGCCACCGCGCCCATGACCGGAGGCATGATCTGCCCGCCCATGCTGGCCGTGGCTTCCACCGCGCCGGCGAACACCGGGGTGTAACCGAAGCGCTTCATCAGCGGGATGGTGAACTGGCCGACGGTGAGCACGTTGGCCACGCCCGAGCCGGAGATGGTGCCCATCAGCCCGGATGAAATCACGGCCACCTTGGCTGGGCCACCGCGGGCGCGGCCCACCAGGCCCAGCGCCAGGGCGTTGAACAGGCGGATCATGCCGGCATGCTCCAGGAACGCGCCGAACAAAATGAACAGGAAGATGTAGGTGGCAGAAACCAGGGTCGGAATGCCGTAGATGCCCTCGGTGCCAAGATAGAGCTGGCCGATGATCTGGTCGAGCCCGAAGCCGCGATGGCTGATCACATCCGGCAGGTATTGGCCGAACAGGCCGTAGAGCAAAAACAGGCCGCAGACCAGCGGCAGCGCCAGGCCCAGACTGCGCCGCGCGGCTTCGAACAGCAGCGCCACGGTGGCTGTGCCCACCAGCAGGTCCAGCATGGTCGGGTCGCCCGAGCGCTGAATGAGTTCGGCCTCGAAGGCCCAGTGGTACAAGCCGAGGGTAAAGGCCAGAGCCCCGAGTGCCCAATCGAGCACAGGAATTTGCTGCATCCATCCCCTGTGCTTCCAGGCCGGTACGACCCAGAAGATCATCATCAGCAAAAAGCCCACGTGCAACGAGCGCATGACCAGGCTGGAGAGTGGCGAGAACGCCGCTACCACGAGTTGGTACGACGAGAAGGCGAGGGCGGCTGTCATCACCACACGCTGCGCCAGTCCCTGCAGCTTGCGCTGGTGTCCGGTGTCGGAAGACTCGGGTGCGGCGTGGCGGTCGTGCCCGGGATGTGAGTCGTCGTCTGTCTGGGGATGGTGCATCACGCAGCGCGCCTTACTTCAATACACCGGCTTCGCGGTAATACCGTTCCGCACCGGGATGCAGCGGCACTGGCGAGCCCTTGGCTGCGATTTGAAGGTTGATGGCCTTGGCGGCTGCGTGGGCCGCGACCAGCTCCGGCAAATGGGTGAACATGGCCTTGGTCATTTGATAGACCGTCTCGTCGCTCAGGCCCTCGCGTGTCACCAGGAAGTTGCGGATGGCGGCAGTGGGCACTTCGGTGGTCTGGCCCTCGTACGTGTTGGCGGGAATCATGCCTGGCTGATAGGCGGAATCGCCCACCTTGGCCACGACCTCCGCCGGGATGGCGACGACGACGATCTTTTGCGTCGCCGCCAGATCACGCAGCGATGACACCCCCAAACCCGCGGATTGCAATGTGACGTCGAGTTGGCGGTTTTTCATCAATTCGACCGACTCGCCGAAGGGGAGATATTCCACCTTGGCGAAATCCGCATAGCTCAGTCCAGCCGCCTTGAGTATGGCGCGTGCGTTGAGCTCGGTGCCGCTTTTCGGCGCCCCCACCGCAATGCGCTTGCCCTTGAGGTCCGCCAGGGTCTTGATGCCCGAATCCGCGCTGGCCACGATCTGCACGTAGTTGGGATAGATGGCGGCCATGGTGCGCAATTTTTTCAAGGGCGCCTTGAAGCCGGCTTCGGTGTCTCCCCTCCAGGCGTCCGACAGCGAGTCGCCAAGCGAAAACCCAACTTCGGCGCGACCAGCCTCGATCAGATTCAGGTTTTCGACCGAGCCCTTGGTGGCTTGCACCGTGGTCTTGGCGCTGGGAATGGCCTTGGCGTCGATTTGCGACAGCGCCACGCCCAGCGGGTAGTACACCCCGCTGGTGCCTCCGGTAGCGATGGTGATGAACTCGGCCGCGTGACCTGGAATGGCCGATGCGGCGGCCAGTGCAAGACCTGCGATGAACACGGCCGTGGCGCGGCCCCAGGAGGTTGTTTTGAGCATGTTGAGTCTCCGTTGTTTTCACAAGTTACAAACGGAAACGATGCTACGAGAACCCACTGCGGATGCATCCGGGAAAACACGAGTGCAGAGTGGCCCAATGTCGTCCCCGCGACGGATCGGGGACACGCCATGCTGAACTCTCTTGTCAAACCAGGGTACGGCGCCTCGCGAGTGGCGGGTTGGTGGCGAGATACTCGCGAATGCCCTCGAAGATCGAGCGGGCGACTTGCTTGCGGTAGGTGGGCGTTTGCAGGCGCGCTTCCTCTTCGGGGTTGCTGATGAAGGCGGTTTCCACCAGCATCGAGGGTACGGTTGGCGACTTGAGCACGACGAAGCTGGCTTGTTGAACTTGGCGTGAATGCAGGTGCACGAGGCCGCCCATCTTCTTCAAGGTCGGACCGGCCATCTTCATGCTGGCGTTGATTTGCGCCGTAGTCGACATGTCGAGCAGAACCTTGGCCACCTGATAGTCGCGCGAGTTGATGTCGATGCCGCCGATGGCGTCGGAGGCGTTCTCGCGCTGCGCCATCATGCGCGCCTCGACGCTGGATGCGCCGCCATCCGACAGGCAATAGACCGAGGCGCCACGCGCCTCCGGGGTGAACCAGCCATCGGCGTGAATGGAGGTGAACAGGTCGGCGTTGGCGCGCTGCGCTTTCTCCACCCGCATCCACAGCGGCACGAAAAAGTCGCTGTCGCGGGTCATCATCACCCGCATATTGGGTGTGTTCATGGCCAGGTCGCGCAAGTGGCGGCCGATGAGCAGCACCACGTCTTTTTCATGTACGCCGGATGGCCCGGTGGCGCCAGGATCCTCGCCGCCATGGCCGGGATCGACCGCCAGCAGCACACTGCGCTCGGGGCGCCGGTCGCGCCGCATCGGCTGCCTGGAGGTTGGCGCCCGCGTGCTGTTGTCGGCGACCAGGGCATCCGGTTGGCGGGCGACGGATTCGTGACGCCTGCCAGAGCCGCTGCGTGCCAGGGTTTCAGGCTGGCGTGAAGGGCTGGTGCCGTCGAGTTCGGCGCGATGCTGGCTGATCCAGTCGCCCAGACTGTCCGGCTTGGCTTGCGCGACACGGGCGGATGGCGACGTCAGCGCAGCTCCCGCTGCGTCCGCCGGCGCGGGGCTGCCATGCAGCGCAGCCTCGCGGTCCATGAAGGCCAGCAGGCGATCGCCCTGGGCCGGGTACAGGTCGAACACCATGCGGTTTTCGTATGCGGCCACCGGTAGCAGGTTGAATACCTGAGGCTTCACCGCCTGTTTCAGGTCGAACACCATGCGCACCACGTCGGGCGCGTACTGCGCCACCCGCACGTCCTTGATGAAGGGGTCGTCAGGCTTGATCTTGCCAACCAAATCTTTGAGCTGAGGGCTCAGTTCCAGGCCTTTCACGTCCACCACCAGGCGAGGCGGTTCGGGCACGAGGAAATGGGTTGCGGTCAGGGGCTGGTCCGATTCCAGCGTCACCCGGGTGTAATCCGCAGCAGGCCAGACGCGTACCGAGAGGATGGTGGCGCCACGCGCCAACAGGGGCGTGGTGAGCAGCAGCGCGAGGGTGGAGGTTTGAAGCAGGAACTGGCGGCGATCGGCACTCATGGCGGGCACTCCCTGGCGAGGCACACCAGGACGTGTCCAGGTGCGTGGTCAGGCGTCTGCCTGCGCAGACGCCAGCTGTTGAAGCAAGGCAGCCCCCAATGCGCTGCCGCTCTGCAAGACGATCGCCCTGCCTTCGGTGGCCGCCTGGAACGCAAGATCCACATCAGTCTGGGGAAGCAGGGCCGGCGCGTGCTCGGGCCACTCGACCAGACAAAGACTTTGACCATCGAGCATTTCGCGCAAGCCGGCATCATCCCATTCATCAGGCGATGAAAACCGATAGAGATCAATATGATAGGCGGACGTCTGCAGAGTTCCCTTTAATTTTAGGGATTTTCGGTCGATTGCATAGGGCTCGACCAGCGCATAACTGGGACTTTTGATTCGACCTGTGACCTTCAAACCACGCAAAATGGCGCGAACCAGCGTGGTTTTGCCCGCGCCGAGATCACCGCGCAGAGTGATCAGGGCGCCGGGGAGATCATGTTGCAGCAAAGCCCGCGCCAAGGCGGCCCCCAGCGCCACGGTGGCGGCCTCATCGGCGCAGTGACGGAGCAGTGACATGGACATGGGGCCGGCAGGTGAGCGGGACGCAGGGGCGGGGGAGATGTGCTCGGGCATTTAGCATCTCGGCATGGACGACCGCAGGGAGCAG
>DAIAZB010000368.1 GCA_027443745.1 Thiomonas sp.
GGATGCGCGCGCTGACCGATCGGAAGGCACCCAAGCAGTGGCTTGCTCCGACTAACCTACTAGGTTAGAATTGCTGCCTGTGGAAAAGGCCACTCCCCACTGCAAGCTCAGCGTTGTGAAGGCCTTGGTTGGCGCCGGGCATGTACGAACAACACGCAGCGCTCGGGAGGGCGCAGTCGCCTTGGGACTGGACTTCGACGGCATGCTCGCCGTCGTGATGGCGCTGACCTCGGCTGACTTCCACAAGAGCATGACCACGCACGCCGATCACCGCGTGTGGCAGGACGTCTACCGGCCGACGACGCCGGCCGGCGAGGTCTATCTGAAGCTGACGGTGGTCGAAGACGTGCTCATCGTGTCGTTCAAGGAGTTGTGACCATGAAGTGCCCGAGCTGCGGATCTGCCAAGCTGGTGCATGGCACCCGCGACGTGCCCTTCACCTACAAAGGAGAGTCAACGATCCTTCCCCAGGTGACGGGCGACTTCTGTCCGGCCTGCGACGAGTCCATCCTCGACGCATCGGAGTCGCGCCGCACCATGGAACTGATGTCGGCCTTCAGCAAGGAGGTCAATGCCTCGTTTGTCGATCCGGACTTCATTGCCAGTGTGCGTAAAAAGCTCGACCTCGACCAACGCGAAGCCGGCGAGATTTTCGGTGGCGGCGTCAACGCGTTCTCCCGGTACGAGAACGGCAAGACCAAGCCACCGGTGGCGCTGGTCAAGCTGCTGAAGGTGCTGGATCGCCACCCAGAACTTCTGGCCGAGGTGAGGGCGGAATGAGCGACCCCTGCGCCGGCCATCGAACGGCAGCATGAACGGTGTCCGCAAGGGTCTTCGATAGTCTGCGAACGCAGGTTCCGCCTTGGGTAGACTGTTCCCGATTGCACCGAATTGGAGCGATTTCGGGCGGCCCCTCGTCGTTTCGTGTGGAACCCAACAGTGAGAATCGGTGGTCGTCGTCGAGCCCGGTGGGCATGTGGGCAGGCCGCCTTTGAGCCTGTCCACATGTCCACCGGGCGGCTGCCAGGAGATGGGAATTGAGCGTTGGCGTGGAGGCGCTGTTCACCAGCGCGTTGGGTTTGCAGCCGCCGTGGGTGGTTGAGGACGTCAAGCTCGATGTGCCGGCCAAGCGCATCGTCTTCGAGGTCAGTTGCTCTGGCGCGCTGCTCGGTTGCCCGGCCTGCGGTGCTGCCTTGCAGCCCGTGCACGACCGTCTGCGCCGCAAGTGGCGGCACCTGGACCTCTTCCAGTTCGAGGCCTGGCTGCACGCCGACGTACCCCGCGTGGCCTGCGCCAGTTGCGGCAAGACCAGCCAGCTCAGTGTGCCGTGGGCGCGAGCAGGATCGGGCTTCACTGCGGCGTTCGAGGCCCTGGCGCTGGCCCTGTGCCGGGAGCTGCCCGTGCGCCAGGCTGCTGCACTCCTGCGCTGCAATGACAAGCAGTTGTGGCGGCGCATCGAGCACTACGTCGATCGGGCCCGCACCTTGGAGAGCTTGGAGGGCGTGCAGATCGTGGGCGTCGACGAGACCAGCCTTCGCCGTGGCCAGCACTACATCACCGTCGTGCACGACCTGGATGCCAAGAGGCTGCTGTTCGCCACCGAGGGCCGCGACCATCAGACGGTGCTGGACTTCGCGGCCGACCTCGAGGCCCATGGCGGCGACCCGGCCGAAGTGCGCCACGTCTGCATGGACATGAGCGCTGCTTACGCCAAGGGCGCGGCCCTGGGGTTGCCGCGGGCGGCCATCAGCTACGACCGCTTCCACGTCATCGCCATGGCCATCCAGGCGATGGACGACGTGCGTCGCGAAGAACTGCGCACCGAGCCCCAGGAGGTGGCCCAAGCCCTGCTGGGCGCCGACCCCAAGACGCGGCGCAACCTG
>DAIAZB010000369.1 GCA_027443745.1 Thiomonas sp.
CAGATGGACCTGCGCCACTGGCGGGGCTGGGTCGTGCCGCGTGAGGCCGTGTTGCGTGACGCCTCGGGACAGGCCTATGTGTTCCAGGACGATCACGGCAAGGCACAGCGCGTGAACGTGAAGATCGAGCTCGATCAGGCCGAGCACACGGGCATCAGCGGGCCGTTGAACCCCGGCCTGCCGCTGGTGGTTCTGGGCAACTACGAACTGCGCCCGGGCATGGCCTTGCGGGTGGCGCAATGAATGTCTCGGCGTGGTTGCAGCGGCATCGCCGCTCGGTGCTGTTTTTGCTTGCGCTGCTGGCTGCCGGCGGGGTGATGGCGGCGTTCAAGCTGCCGGTGGGATTGTTCCCCAATGTCGATTTCCCGCGCGTGGTGGTGAGCGCGGACGCCGGCGATCGGCCTTCGCGCCAGATGATGCTGCAAGTGACTTATCCCCTGGAACAGGCGGTGAGACGGGTCCCCGGAGTGGTCGACGTGCGCTCGACCACCAGCCGTGGCACAGCCGATATTTCCGTGAGTTTTCACTGGGGAACGGACATGAATGTCGCCGCCGTCCAGGTGAATGAGGCGGTGACGCAGAAGCTCCCCCAACTGCCGCCGGGAACCATCCTCTCGAGCAAACGCATGGACCCGACGGTCGATCCGATCATCGCCTACAGCCTGACGTCGGACACGGTGCCTCTGACCCGTATTTACGACCTGGCGCAATTCCAGTTGCGCCCGCTGCTATCCAGCATCAACGGCGTCGGGCGGGTTCAGGTTCAGGGTGGCGAGCAGGAGGAATACCACGTCATCGTCAATCCGGCCAAGCTGCAGGGCGATGGCCTGAGTCTGGGCGATGTGGAGCGCACCCTCGCCACTGGCAACGGCGTGCAGGCCGTCGGCAAGCTGGAGGATCGCTACAAGCTCTTGCTGGCGCTGGCCGACTCGCGCCTGCACGACGCCGCGCAAATCGGCAACCTGGTGCTCAAGGCCACGCCCACCGGGGTGGTGCGCGTGCGCGACGTGGCCGTGGTCACGCGCAGCACGGTTCCGCAGTGGATCCGCGTCACGGCGGATGGCCACAATGCCGTGCTGCTCAACATCTACCAGCAGCCCGGCGGCAACAGCGTGCAGATCGCGCGCATGGTTCGCCAGGCTCTGGCCAGCTACAGACTGCCCCCGGGCGTGAAGCTGGCGAACTGGTACGACCAGAGCAGGCTGGTGGTGGCCTCCGCCGCCAGCGTGCGCGACGCCATCCTCATCGGCGTGGTGCTGGCGGGGCTGGTGCTGCTGCTGTTCCTGCGCAGCTTCAAGATCACGCTGATTGCGATGATCACGGTTCCGGCGGTGCTGGCCGCCACCGTGGTACTGCTGTACGCGCTGGGCCTGAGCTTCAATATCATGACCTTGGGGGGCATGGCGGCTGCGGTGGGACTGGTGATCGACGACGCCATCGTCATGAGCGAGCACATCGTGCGACGACTCGGCGAATCTCGTCGGCAAGGCGACAAGGCCAATGTGGCCAACGAGGGCCATACGGTCAACGACACGGCGCACCACAGCGGCGTGATGCACGCGGCAATGGAGTTTTTCCGTCCGCTGGCCGGGTCGAGCGCCTCCACCGTCATCATCTTCGTGCCGCTGGCCTTTCTGTCGGGCGTGACCGGCGCCTTCTTCAAGGCGCTGGCACTGACCATGGCCGCTGCCCTGGTCATTTCCTTTTTCGTCTCGTGGCTGGCGCTGCCGCTGCTGGCCGACCGCTTCATCACCCGGCGCGACGTGGAAAAGGAGCAGCAGCGCGAGCATGGCCGTCTGCTGTCGGCCTTCCAGCGCGGCTACGGCCGCCTGCTGCCGGCGCTGCTACGCCGGCCCGTCTTGTTGCTGCTGGGGCTGGTGCCGCTGCTGCTGGTGGGTTGGATCGCCTATCACCACGTCGGCAGCGGCTTCATGCCGCATATGGACGAGGGCGGTTTTATTCTCGACTACCGCAGCCCGCCAGGAACATCGTTGACGGAAACCAACCGCCTGCTGACGCAAGTCGAAACCATCTTGCGTCAGACGCCGGAAGTGCAAACCTGGTCGCGGCGCACTGGAGCACAGTTGGGTGGGGGCATCACCGAAGCGAATGAGGGCGACTTTTTCGTGCGCCTCAAACCCCCGCCGCGCAGGCCCATCGATCAGGTCATGGAATCGGTGCGGCAGCGTATCGAAACGCAGGTGCCGGGGCTGAAGATCGAGATGGCCCAGCTGATGGAGGACCTGATCGGCGATCTGACGGCCGTGCCCCAGCCGGTCGAGATCAAGATCTTCGACGACAACCCGCAACAACTCGCGCAGTTGGCCGACAAGACGTCGGCGGCCATCGCCAAGATTGCGGGCATCGTCGATGTGAAAAGCGGCATCAAGCCTGCCGGGGACGCCCTCAACATCCGCCTCGACCCCACGCGCATGGCGCTGCAGGGGGTGGACGCGCAACAGGTGCAGTCCCAATTGGCGGCACTCATCGGCGGCAGCGTGGCGACGCAGATCGAGCAGGGGCCGAAGATGGTCGGCGTGCGAGTGTGGGACGCGCCTGACCTGCGCCAAACGCCCGAGGACATCGCCGCGCTTCCCCTGCGCGCGCCCGATGGCCATGTGTTCGCCTTGCGCGAAGTCGCCAACATCAACATTCTGACCGGCCAGCCCGAGATCACGCGCGAAAACCTCAAGCGTATGGCGGCGGTGACGGCGCGCATCAGCGGGCGCGACCTCGGCTCGACGATCGTGGCGGTCAAACGCGTGATCGATGCCCCGAACTATTACCCCGAAGGGGTTTACACCAAGCTCGGCGGCCTGTACAAGCAGCAGCAAATCGCCTTCAAGGGATTGCTGCAGGTACTGGTGGCCGCGGTGCTGCTGGTGTTCTTCCTCCTGCTCTTCCTGTACGAGCGCTTCAAGGTGGCACTCGCCATTCTCGCCATGCCACTGGCGGCATTGCCGGCGGTGTTCGTCGGGCTGTGGGTGTCGGGCATCGAGCTCAACATCTCGGCCATGATGGGCATGACCATGATCGTCGGCATCGTCACCGAGGTCGCCATCTTCTACTTCAGCGAGGTGCAGGA
>DAIAZB010000370.1 GCA_027443745.1 Thiomonas sp.
GCCATGCGCGGCATGCAGTTCCACCGCCTGCAGGCCCAGGCGGGCCGCACGCCGCGCAGCGTCGACAAAGGCCTGGCGGATGCGTGCCAGGCCGGCCTCGTCCAGCGCCGCCGGGGGCGTTTCATGCGCGCCATGGGGGATTGCCGAAGGCGCCGCCGCGACCCAGCCGCCTTCGCCCAGCGCCAGTTGTTGACCGCCTTCCCAGGGCCGCGCGCTGGATGCCTTGCGCCCGGCGTGGGCGAGTTGGATGGCGATGGGCATGGCGCTGAAGGCACGCACGTCGGCCAGCACGTCGGCCAGCGCGCGCTCGTTGGCATCCGAGTACAAACCCAGGCAGCCGGGCGTGATGCGGCCGATGGCTTCGACCGCCGTGGCTTCGATGCACAGCAGCCCGGCCCCGCTTTGCGCCATCTGCCCCAGATGCACGCGGTGCCAGGCGGCGGCGCAGCCATCATCGGCGCTGTACTAACACATGGGGCTGACGACGATGCGGTTGGCAAGCCCGAGGGGGCCGAGTCGGAAGGGCGAGAACAGTAGGCTGGACATGGGGCTGGAGCGTGATGGAAAAGGGTTGTGAATGGACGTTGCAAACGTCGTGTCGCGGGGGATTGCGAGCGGTTGAAAACTGGACGCTGGATGCGGAGTGACGAACAGGCGGCGGCAGGCGCCCCCGCGGCCGGTGCACGTATTGTCCTCATCCCGCGCTGGGTCTGCAGGCTGGCGGACATGCGGGGAGCTGCCGCGGGGTCGGTCAGCTTGGAGGGACCGGTGCAGGCAGAGTGGCTGCAAGTGCCTGGCAGGGAAGGACGGACAGGCGAGGCAGGACGAGACCAGCGCGAGCAAGCGCGCAAGGGAATCAAGGCGCGGCCAAGGCCTTCGACTGGTCGATCTGACGCGCCAGGCTTCGGGCGGCGCGCCCCAACATGCTGGCGTTGTCGGCCTTGACTTCGAGCAGCAGATGATCGACGACCTGATGCGTGCGCACATCGTCGATATCGGCTTGCAGGTAGATGATGAGATCGCTCACCTTGCGCAATTGCCCCACGACCACGTAGTCGACGCCCGCCTGCTCGCCGAGCTTGAGCATGCAAAACCCGCAGAGCGTGGGGTGGGCGTAGTCGCCCTCCAGGGCCAGCAGGCCCGGACGCACCCGGCTGTTGTCGATCACAAGCCAGCGGCGGCTGGCGCGCAAAGCCTGGCTCACCTCACCGGGCAAGGCCAGCAGGGCGCGCTGCTGCGCGGCCATGATGGCCGGCCGCTGGTCGGCGGAGGCGTCGAAAAAGTCGAAGGGCATGACCATGATGGACGGCTTGCTCGGCACGTTCGCCGCGCGGGCTTGAGGGCCGAGGGCGCCGAGCAGGATCAAAACCGACACACCATGCTGCAGCACACGCAGCAGCTTCCGACCCACGTCCCGCCAGATCATGCGCATCATTCATCGCTCCCCGCGTCGAGCCGGAACCGGATCCAGAGCTGCAGCGTGAGCGGTTTGCCCTGCAGGGCAACTGGCAAGGCTGGATAGCTTGCATCGCGCACTGCGCGCTCGGCTGCACGGTCGAGCACACCGGAGCCGCTGCTGGTGACGATCCGCACGTCATGCACCTCCCCGTGCTCGAAGCGAAAGGCCACCAGCGTGCGGCCCGACAGGCCCATGCGCCGCGCCGTGTCGGGGTAGCGCGCGACGGCCTGAATGGCCGCATGCATGGCCTGGCCATAGGCGTCGCGCAAGGCCTGAAGATCGACCACTGGCGGCGCCTTGAGCGGGGCGACAGGTGGTTCGGGTGGCGCCACCGGCATGGCCGGGATGGTTTGCGGCACGGGAGGCGGCGCCACGATCCGGGGTGGTGGCGGTGACGGCGCCGGATCGGGTGGAGTCACCAGCGCTTGCAGGGGAGGCGGTGGCGGAATCCGCCGTGCCGGCTGAGGCGTGGGCAGCCGACGCAGCCTGGGTGGCGGCGGCTTGGCGATGCGCGGCTGCACCCTGGGGCGCGGTGGCGGGGGCGCAAGATGCGGCGGGGGCTTGGGCTGCGCCACGGGCTTGGGCACAGGCGGTGCCTCGAGCAGGATTTGCATCGGCGTCGGGCGCGCGGCAGGCGCCGGCCGATGCTGCAGGAAGGCAGCGACGCCCAGCAGCAAAGCACCTTCCACCAACGCGGCCAGGAACGCAAAGGTCAGCCAGGACCTGCCTTCACCGCGGTCAGGATCCTGGCCAGCGGATGGGCCATGCCCGCGCAGCGCGATGACGGTCATCCCTGCCCCTGCGGTTGCGCCGCCAGGCCGATCTTGGTCACACCCGCCTTGCGGCAGGCGTCCATCACCGCCATGAGCTGCTGCAGCGAGGTGTCTTTGTCACCGGCCAGGGTCACCTGCAACTGGTCGGGGTGCTGCTGGCGTTCGAGCAGGGCCGTGAGCTGGGCTGGGGTCAGCGTCTTCTGGTGGAGATGAATCACGCCGGCCTTGTCCACCGCCAGGGTGATCTGCGCCTTGGGCATGGCCTGCGCGGTGGCACTGGTGGGCAGGCGCGAGGCGATGCCGGCGTCGGGAATCATGTGCAGCGTCACCATGATGAAGAACACCAGCAGGAAAAACATGATGTCGATCATCGGAATGATCTCGATGCGGGCTTTGCGCACGGCGAAATACTTCAT
>DAIAZB010000371.1 GCA_027443745.1 Thiomonas sp.
TGCCACGGCGCAGAGCATGCCCAAGGCGCAGATCACCCTGGCGGTGGACAAGGCCGGCGTGATTCATCTCGACCAGAAGACGCTGAGCCCGGCCGCGCTCACGGCCCTGCTCCGAGGCCGGCCCGATCCCGACGCCTTGCAAGTCACCCTGGCCGGCGACAAGGACACCTCGCTGCAGCAGCTCATGACGGTGATGGACGCCTGCCGCAAGGCCGGAGTGACCAAGATCGGCCTGGCGGCGCAACCCCAGGGACCAGGATGAGCGTCATCGCGCTGCGCGCAAACGACCCGCCCTCAGGCCAGGATCGCGACCCTGGCGAGGGTCGATCCTGGCTGGCCTTCGCGTTGCTGGCCGCGCTGGTGGAGGGTGCTTTGCTGCTGGGCGTCGCCGTCTTCCTGCAGCATCGGCCGCTGCCAGCCACCCCCCAGGTGCCGATGCAGATCGTGCTCGAAGCGCCGCCTGCGCCCAAGCCCGTGGTGCAGCCCAAGCCTCCGCCGCATCTTGCGCCGCCGCCACCACGGCCCCGCGTGCAACCGCGCATCGCCAAACCGCCAGCGCCCAGACTGCGCCCGCCACCGCCCCGTCCAGCACGGCTGATTCCGCCACCGCCGCCGATGCAAGCGCCTGCACCCCCACCCGAGCCGGCGCCGGCGCCGCCACCACCCCAGATCGTGGCGCCCCCTCCCGTGCCACAGACCATCCCGGCCATGCCAGTGGCGCCGCCCGCAGCACCTTCCACCCCGGTCAAGGCGCCACCCGTGGTCGACCTGCAGGCCTTGCGCGACGCCTATGGCCAGGCCATGCATGCGGCGATTCAGGCCGCCGCGCGTTACCCCGACATGGCGCGGCGCATGGGCTTGTCGGGCCGCACCCTGGTGGCCTTTCGCTTCGAGCACGGCGAGGTGCATGACGTGCGCGTCGTCACCAGCATCGGCTCCGGTGTACTCGACCGCGCCGCCGAGCGCGCCGTGCGCGATGCAACTTATCCAGCCTTGCCAGTTGCCCTGCAGGGCAAACCGCTCACGCTGCAGCTCTGGATCCGGTTCCGGCTCGACGCGGGGAGCGATGAATGATGCGCATGATCTGGCGGGGCGTGGGTCGGAAGCTGCTGCGTGTGCTGCGGCATGGCGTGTCGGTTTTGATCCTGCTCGGCGCCCTCGGCCCTCAAGCCCGCGCGGCGAACGTGCCGAGCAAGCCGTCCATCATGGTCATGCCCTTCGACTTTTTCGACGCCTCCGCCGACCAGCGGCCGGCCATCGTGGCCGCGCAGCAGCGCGCCCTGCTGGCCTTGCCCGGCGAGGTGGACCGGGCTTTGCGTGCCGGCCATCGCTGGCATGTGATCGACAACAGCAGAGTGCGCCCGGGCCTGCTGGCCCTGGCTGGCGACTATGCCCATCCCACGCTCTGCGGGTTTTGCATGCTCAAGCTCGGCGAGCAGGCCGGCGTCGACGACGTGGTCGTGGGTCAGTTGCGCAAGGTGAGCGATCTCATCATCTACCTGCAAGCCGATCTCGACGATGTGCGCACGCATCAGGTCGTCGATCATCTGCTGCTCGAGGTCAAGGCCGACAACGCCAACATGCTGCGTCGCGCCGCTCGAAGCCTGGCGCGCCAGCTCGACCAGTCGAAGGCCTTGTCCGCGCCTTGACTCCCTTGCTCGCTTGCTTGAGCCTCTAGCGCTGCGCAGCAGGTGAAAATCATGGATGGACGGTCACCCGACCACCTCATCCTGATACGAGACGAGGCCTGGAATTTCAAGCTTGACTGCCGCGCCAGACTGGCGCACGGCGACTTCAAGTCGGCCCCGACAGAGGATGCTTCGATCTTCGAGGTGCGGTTGTCAGACAGCAGCCACATTTCCTCGCGCCGCCTCATTGGATTCAATGCGCGCTACGGCGCCACTTTGCAGGCTGACCTCGACGCGGCCAGCATCCCTGTCGGGTGAGGCCCGCTTATCGGATTTGAGCGCATTCGGCATCGTTGACACTTCAGCCTGGGCGCGCAAACGCGCCCGCACCTCCTGCACATAGCCACCCATCAGCGCAAAAAATAAACCGAGGAAAACGCCGAAAAAACCGGAAAACACGACGAGCACGCCACATCCAATACCAACCGGCTCGGCAGAACGGGTTGGCTCGGCCACCACACGTGTTGGCGTCAGCGCCTGCAACTGGGCCCCGAGTCTTGCAATGACCGTTTGTTGTTTCTGGACTTTGCGCGCGTGCTGAGTGCCATAATTTTCCAGCGCAAAGTTGGCCCTCGAGAGGGCCTGCTGCTGCACTTTTTGTTGATTCAAATTGCTTGCCAAGGCTGCTTGAGTATCGGCCAATTCTTGAGGGAGCTCCAGCGTCAGTTTTTGTTGGATGCTATTGAGTTGCTGCATGTTTTGTTGCATCTGGTTGTTCAGCAGTAATGCCGTCATAGCTTGGGTGGCACTGTTTGCATCGATGGCTTGCAGGCTTGCTTGCTGGGTTTTCCCCAGATATTCCTCCAGCTTGGAGACCAAGCCTTGATCCAGAGTCTCGGTTTTGTCGAGCGAAGCCAGTTTCTGCTTCAACACCCCGACTTGCTGCTTCAGGTTGGCCAGATTGCCTTGCGCGGCCAGCATGGTTTCGAGCAGCACTGCCTTCTCCGACTGGATTTGAGTCGGATCCTGCAGCGTGTGCATTTCAATTTTTGCCTGATCGAGTTGCGCGGTGATATTGCCAACGGCCGCATTTGACCGCCCTGCAGTGATCTGAGCCAACTGCTTCGCGGCTTGTGTTTCGATGGCAAAGAAGACGGCCTGGTCTTTCAACGGCCCTTGACCAGCCAAAGTGACCATGGAGCCACCACCACCTTGATTGCCGCCGCCGCTATTGCTGGCCGCGATTTTGAAGGTCTTGGGATCAATATATTGCTGGCGCGCATGCTGGCTGACCAGCGTCGGCACGATTGCAGTGTTCAGCGTGGAAAGCGCCGCTTCGGCAGACATGACTTGTAACAGGGTGCCTCGATCATCGGGGTAGGTCCCCAATTGAATCAAAGTTGAGTAAACGTACTCCTTGGGCTTCAGCAGAGCCACGGCCAATCCGGCCGTGACGCACACCAAGATGGTCGCCAGAATGGTCCTGCGCTTGCGCCAAAGGCCCACACCCAATTCCACAAGGTCAATTTCGTCTTCTGCAGGAGGCCGTCGGACTTGAATGTTGGCAGGCCGGCTGTGATCAGCCGTTGCAGTGTCTGAAGACTGGGGAGGGGGGGGTGAAAATCCGTCATGTTGTCACTTTCATGCAATTTCATGCCAAAAAATTTTAATATTTAGTATAGATATACAAAGAATTTTTGACTTGATCAATATAATACTTGTCGCGCAAAAAATGTACCTGAATTTTGTAACTGCTGCACAGACCTGCAGACCCTGCGCTGGATGTAGACAATATCTGTGCCAGCATGACGGCGGTGTCTGCCGCAGTCCGTTCGCCATCACGAATCACGAATTCAGCGTCCAGTTCCTCAATCCCCCGCGATGCGACGTCTGCAACGTCCATTCACAACCCCTTTTCCATCACGCTCCAGCCCCATGTCCAGCCTACTGTTCTCGCCCTTCCGACTCGGCCCCCTCGGGCTTGCCAACCGCATTGTCGTCAGCCCCATGTGCCAGTACAGCGCCGATGATGGCTGCGCCACCGCCTGGCACCGCGTGCATCTGGGGCAGATGGCGCAAAGCGGGGCCGGGCTGCTGTGCATCGAAGCCACGGCGGTCGAGGCCATCGGCCGCATCACGCCCGGCTGCCTGGGCTTGTACTCGGATGCCAACGAGCGCGCGCTGGCCGGCGTGCTGGCCGACGTGCGCGGTTTCAGCGCCATGCCCATCGCCATCCAGCTCGCCCACGCCGGGCGCAAGGCATCCAGCGCGCGGCCCTGGGAAGGTGGTCAACAACTGGCGCTGGGCGAAGGCGGCTGGGTCGCGGCGGCGCCTTCGGCCATCCCCCATGGCGCGCATGAAACGCCCCCGGCGGCGCTGGACGAGGCCGGCCTGGCACGCATCCGCCAGGCCTTTGTCGACGCTGCGCGGCGTGCGGCCCGCCTGGGCCTGCAGGCGGTGGAACTGCATGCCGCGCATGGC
>DAIAZB010000372.1 GCA_027443745.1 Thiomonas sp.
GCACAAAAAGATTGCAGTTGCAAGTCGTCTCGCTATCACGCCGCGTGCCGCCCCTGCGCATATCCGTGTGTCCACGCTACACCGGAGATTCGCCGTGCGCCGCTCATCCTTTCTTGCCCCTGTCCTCGTTGCCTTGCTGCCCGGCGCATTTCCGCCGGGCGCGCTCGCCGGACAGGTGAGCCTCGACCTGTCCACGTCCTGCGTCCACACCAAGGCCGCAGCGCGGCACAGTCTGAACCAGGTCAACCCAGGACTGGGCCTTGAGTACCAGGCCACGCGGGACATCGGTCTGGCCGGTGGGTTCTACCGCAACAGCTTCGAGCGCACCAGCGCGTATGCGTTGGTTGACTGGACGCCGCTGCACCTGCGCTTGCCGGCGGGGCTATCTGCCAGCATGGGCATCTCAGGCGGCGTCGTCAGTGGCTACGCCAACGTCAACCCAGTTGCGCCGTTTGCGGCTGCCGCCCTGATCAGGATTCGTGGCGCGCGGCGATGGGGGATCAACCTCGTAGCCGTGCCGAACGTTTCAGCCAGTTCGGGCTTCATCGGCCTGCAACTGGTGGTGCCGCTGTGAAGCCCACTGCTTTACTGTGGGCTCGCCGCTTGCTTGCTCTGTTACTGCCCGCCATGGCGGGGTTGGCCTGGACGCTTTCCAGCCGCCCCTGCGGCGTTGTCCTGTCGCCCCTGCTCATCGTCGGTGTCATGCTGGCGGAGAACCGTCGCTGGCGCTTCCTGGCTGCGCTGGCCTACTTTGGTGTCGGCGGTTTGGCTCTGCCGTCCGAGGTGCAGAGCTTCTTCGGTTCGGGCTGGGTCGTTGGTGTCGGCTTGTGGGTACTGTCGAGTGTGCTGCTCGCCATGCCCTGGGCCTGGGCGTCACGTGGCTGGCATGTTGTGCTCGTGCTGTTGCTGGAAGCCGTGCCGCCGCTGGGGCTGTTCGGCTGGCTGTCGCCGCTGGCAGTGGCTGGGGTGTTCTATCCGGGGTTGAGATTGCTGGGCTTCGCGTTTGGGCTCGCGATCCTGTGGACGCTGGCGGTGCTGGTCCAGGCTCAATCCTCGACGTCCGCGATCACGCTAGCCATGGTGGCCGCGGCGGCGCTGTCGGGGGTGTCGGTGTGGGCGAATGCCGCCTACACGCCACCCGTCACACCCGCTGGCTGGGTCGGGGTGAACACCCATGTCGGCCATGAAAACGGTGACGTGATGGCCGAGGTCGCGCGCAACCGGAGATGGATTAGTCAAGCTGCTGGGGCGGTGCGCTTTGAAGCAAAGTCAAAGTCAACGGCAGGGGCAAAGAAACAGGGTGGGGTTGTGGTCGTTCTACCCGAGGATGTGGCGGGAACCTGGGGGCCGGGGACGGCGGCGCAGACGCAGGCCGCGATGCGTCCGGGCGATGTGTGGCTGGTCGGCGCGTCGGTGCTTGGGGCGCAGCATTGGGATGGCCGCTACATAAACGCGGTTGTGGGTCTCGGGCGGCGCGGCGATGCGCTGCTTTTCGCATCTCCCGTGCCCGTGCCTGGTGGAATGTGGAAACCGTGGGATGGCGAGAAGTCCTACACGGTTTCGCGCTGGTGGGAGCCAGTGCAGACCGTCGCTGGTGTGCGCACCTGGGCTTCGATCTGCTACGACCAAGGCTTGTCCTGGCCGTGGCTCCAGGCGCTTGTGCAGCGACCTGCGGTGGTGCTACGGGTGTCGAACTATTGGTATGAGCCTGCTGGGGCCGTGGCGCCCCGTGTGGAGGCAGCCACGACCGCGGCTTGGGCAAGGCTCATGGGCGCGGCCGTGGTGACGGCGGTGAATCGGAGTGCGGCTTTTGCGACTCAATAAAACTCTGGCCCGACAAAACCCTCGATGGCTGCCGACCGGGTTTCGTAGCGCCATGCCTCGGCATCGGCATCGCCGTGCAGCTCGGACCACGGCGTCGCGTCGTAGTTGACCAGCGCCCGGCGAAAGACCTGCTGCATGGCACCGAGCGCTGCGGCGATGGTGGCGTGGCGCTCGAACAGCACCGGCTGCGGCTGCTCGCGCTCCCAGGCGGCAACCAGGAAATGCGGGTCTTTCAGCATCGGCTCGCGCAGGTAGACGAACAGGCCCAGTTCCTGCGCCGTCGGCTCGCGTGACGCCATCATTT
>DAIAZB010000373.1 GCA_027443745.1 Thiomonas sp.
GCCAGGCTCGATGCGCCGGCCAGCGCCATCCGTGACCCGCTGGTGTTCCGCTGGGCCTTTCCCACGCTGGCGGCGCTGCTGGTGGCCTACTTCGTCACCGCCGCCGCCGGCGTGCCGGTGTCGGTCGTCACCGGGATTGCAGCGGGGCTGATGCTGGCGCTGGCCGGGCGCTGGTGGCAGCGCGGGCGCGGTGCGCGCATCGACGTGCGTGGCGTGATCCGGCACGCGCCCTGGCAGATCGTGCTGTTCTCGCTCGGCATGTACCTGGTGGTCTACGGCCTGCGCAACGCGGGGCTCACCGCCGATTTGGCGCAGGCGCTCGAAGCGATCGGCCGGCACGGTGTGTTCACCGCCGCGCTGGGCACGGGCTTCATCAGCGCGGGACTGTCGGCGGTGATGAACAACATGCCCACGGTGCTCATCGGCGCGCTGAGCGTCCACCAGGCCCAGGGACTGAGCGAACCCGTGCGCGAGGCCATGGTCTACGCCAACGTCATCGGCTGCGACCTGGGGCCGAAGTTCACCCCCATCGGCAGCCTGGCCACGCTGCTGTGGCTGCATGTGTTGGCGGGCAAGGGCATGAACATCTCCTGGGGCACCTACTTCCGCATCGGCATGGTGCTCACCGCGCCGGTGTTGGCGGTGACGTTGGCCGCGCTGGCGTGGCGCTTGGGCTTGGCTTGATTCCCCCTGTTGCGCCCCGCAAGCACAAGAACCCGCAGGGACCTGCAACGACCACAACCCCGCCTGTGGTACATCACGCAACGTGCTGACGCTGATTCGCCATGTCGGCATCGAGCCCGAAATCGTCGAATAGACGGATGACGGTGGCTGCTTGCAAAGGCCTGCACCGCTGCGCCTCAACCACCGGACGCAGAATGCTCAGCGCGGCCATGCCGGGCGGTGCTCCAGCTCCATGGGTCCACGCCGTGCTCGCCCTGCCGAAACGTTGCGCCGAGTCTCGTCGCTCGTCAGCGCGATGACGTGCCACGCACGCTGACTTGTCATAGCGTGGTCACGAACGCCTCTGGTGACGGTCGAATCCGTGCCGCCTTGGCCGATTTGACCGTGCCGACAACCACGAAGCAAACGGCCTGTTCGCTGTCGCCCAAGCTGAACAATGACCGCAATGCTTGGGAATTCATCGCCTGCCCGCTCACGAGGCCCGCACCGAACCCTTGGGCATGCACGACCAACAGCATGTTCTGCAGGGCGCTCCCCAACGACACCAGGCGCTCCGCCACGGGAATCTCAGGATGATCATCTTGCGTGCGTACGATGGCCATTGCCAAGAACGGCGCCCGCTGTGCCTTGTCGCGAGCGTCCTGCAATTGCTGCGTCGATGCGTCTGGATCGCGCTCCAGCAAGGCTGCGGCAAACGCCTCTCCAAGGCGCGGGCGCGCCGCATCCGAAATCTGCACGAAGCGCCAAGGAAGAATCAGACCGTGATCAGGCGCCTGAGCCGCAGCATCGAACAACATCCGGATCTGCGCCGATGAGGGGCCCGGCGCCATCAAGCGCTTCGGGGAGGTTTGTTGGCGCTTGCGAAGCAGTTCGAGCGTCCAATCGATTGTGTCGGTTTGATCCATCGTGGTGTTCATCCAAGGGTTACGCATCAATTGGACATCACAAAACCTGTTCAAAATGCCTGTCAAGGACCCTTTGAATGCTGCGGGATCGGCATCAATCAAAACAGGAACTACAAGACATCCATCGTCCGCAAGATTGCGGTTCGCGCTGATGAAAACCTAGCTGACCTGGGGTGGAAGGTTCTCCTGGACATGTCGAACCAGGGAGGCCAGCCGCCGCGCGGGCCTCGACGCTTGCTTGGGAACGCTGGGGACAACGCTGGCATGCGACCGTCGGCGATGGGAATCGTTCGGCGTGACACCGGTTTGATGACCACGGCTCGGTCGGCGTCTTCACGCAGCGCGTCGATTGGTCGATCCATGCCAGGGCTTATTCGAGCAGTCCATGCTTGAAGTGTCTGGAGTGATGATCGGTCCAATGCTCTCCGATTTCGGATCTGAGGTACTGCACGAGATGAGCATGCGCTGCGGTTGGTTGATCGATGACCGTTTTGTACACAGCCACGCCGTACTCGGGGTGCTTGAGCTGCTCGGCGAGAGCCAAGCGATTCACCACGTCCAGCGTGCCAACGGCAATCACATAACTGCGTTGTTCAGGCTCACCATGGTGAAAGGCCTGTGCGAAATACACGATTTCAGTGTCCATGGGTGCGCCTCCCCTGCTGGTGTCATCAGCCGTCAAATGCAGACCACTGCATACTCGACATGGCTGCACCGTGGATTGAAGTTTGATGCGATTCGGCTTTTGTCGGCTTGATCCAGGGCAAGGTTGACCGAGAGATTCCGGGACCACTCGCATAAAGTCATGTCGAGGGACAAGGCGCTGAATTCGACGCCATTGGCAGTTGAAGACGCTGATTTGGGCATGACGAAAATTCCCCGATCTGAACCCCGTTTTGAGACGCGTTCAATGGTCTTGGCAGACGGTGTTGCAAAGATTGGCCACGAAGGTGTTGCCAATGCGGTAGGTCACAACGCGCCCCTCACGGGTGCGATGCACGATGCCGATCTGGCGCAGATGACGCAGATGCAGGGACGTGTTGGGCTGACTGCTGCCGATACGGTTGGCGATCTGCTGCACATTCATGTCCTGCCCGCGCAGGTGGCAGACGATGCTCAGCCGCATCGGGCATGACAGCGCGGCGAACAGTTCGGCGGCCGCGTCGAAGACGGCGGCGACATCGTCCTCGCTCGCGCTGCGGGGCTTGCCGGCGGCTCGGCCGCGACGGCTGGCGCCGCCGGAAAAAGGAAGTTCGTGGTGCATGGGTTCCGAGGTGGAATGGAGGGATCTCCCTGAGAGATTGTGGGTGAGCATGCCAGCGGAGACGCCATGGGGTGACGCCCCCGACCGTCCTGTCTTTCTTCTGTCCGGCTGCTTTATTTCAGGCTCAAAATCCACTCGACCAGTTGCTTGGCTTGCGTCGGGGTGACATCGGTGTTGGGCGGCATCGGCACCTGGCCCCAGGTGCCGACATGGCCGTGCAACACGGCATTGACCAGCATTTGCTCGGCACCGGGCTTGCCGGCGTATTTCCCGGCCACGGCCTTGTAGGCAGGGCCAACAATCTTGGCGTCCACCGCGTGGCAGGCCAGGCAGTTCTTCTGCTTGGCCAGTGCCAGCATGTCGGGCGCGGCCCAGGCTTGGGCTGCGAACAGGGCCAGGGATGTGCACAAAAGAAGTTTGTTCATCGTGTTCCTCGGTTTTGAGAGATTGACATGGAATGCACGGACTCCCGCATTCAAAAAATGGGCTCCCGGGGAGGAGCCCAAGGAACTGCCGCCCGAGGAGGAGGACAGCGGCTCCCCCAGACCATCTCGGCCTGGGGGAACGTGGGCGATTCAAACCCCGTACATGCGGCTCTTGGTCGAGACCGTACGTTTCCAGTCGGGCATCGGGCCGACTCGACGAATGTCGGCCCAGGTTCCCTTGTGGTACTCGAGGAAATGCACATCCGTCGCAGTGGTCACGACGGAACCCACGACCCCTTTGGGCGCGCCGAAAACAACGAAGGACTGGTTGGGCTTGATGGTCGGCTCGGGGTAGGCCATGGCCATCGTGGTGCCGTAGTCGTTATAGATTTCAACCACATCGGTCGGCTTGACGCCGAGGGTCGCCATATCCGCAGGATTCATCTGGATCACCGCCATCGGATAACGATCCATGACGAAGGGGTCGTATTGGTTGTTGTACCAGGACTGCCAGACTTCGTTGAACCGGCCGTTGTTGATCCAGAATTTGTACTTGGCCTTGACCTCGGCGGCCTGTTTGAGCCAACCATCCCACTTCGCTGGAAAGACCTGGATCTTGCCATTGGGCGTGTCGAACTTGTCGTCGGGATATAGCGTCGGCGAACCCAGCAGCTTGTCTCCATCAACCTGCTTGATCGGCATCTGCACGCCGTTGTTGCCAGCCTTGCGAAGCAGTGCGTAGGTGGCCATGTAGCCCGTGGCGTAACCCTCGCTATCGATTTTGGGTGCGCCCGGTCGACCGACCTGGCGGAATCCATCGTTGAAGGCATCTTCCGGGGTTGTCCACTCGAAACCTTCGAAGCGCTTGGCCATCTTGACATTGCCTTCGGCCTCATACATCACGCGAATGGTGTTGGCGATGCGCGCGGCGGTCAGGCAGTCGGGCAAGGCCTCGCCCGGGGGATCGATGAACTTTTCGGACATGCGCAGGCGGCGCTCGCCGTTCATGGAGGTATGGTTCATTTCTCCCGGCAGGGCGCCCGGGAACATCACATGGGCCGCCTCGGCAATCATCGTCGGGTAGATATCCATCATCCCGACAAACAAGCCGCCCTTTTGCGTCGCCTTGTAGATGACGTCCACCAGCTCCTTGGGCGTGGCGCCACGTGCCTGGCCCATGGCCTGTTTGACGATCTGACTGCGGCGAATGACGGCCTCGCGCAGAGCCTGGGCATTGTTGGTGGTCTGGAAGGTGTTGCACGCCCAGAACGTCATCATCTTGCCCTTGCCATTGATGAGGTAGGTATCGACCTCGATCAATTTGTCATGGCGCGGAATGGGAAAGTCGGCGACCGGATAGCGGGACTTGGGTTCCGGATATGGGGGCCGTGTGTAACCTTCCTGGTGACCGCCCATGCGGACCCAGCCTGTGCCACGTCGGCTGCCCACATTGTGCGTGGCCACGACAACGGCGCCCATGGCTTGTTCGGTGACGTAGTTGTTGTTGCCCCAGATGATGCCTTTCTCGAAGGCGTGCATGGTGCGTGGCTGCTGACCCGGGGCCTTGGGTTTGTAGCTCCATTCCGCAGCCTGCTTGATCTGCGCCACCGGAACGCCGGTGATGCGACTGCATTCGTCCAGCGACATGGCATTGGCCTTGACAGCCGCCTCGAAACCTTCCGTGTGGTTGGCAATGAAGTCCTTGTTGATCCAGCCTTGATCGACGATGTAGGTCAGCAGGCCATTGAACAGGGCGCCATCGCTGCCGGGGTTGATCGCCAAGTGCAGAACCTGATCCTTGGCCAGATCCTCACAAATCGAAATCGACGGATTGCGGCGGGGGTCGACAAAGATGAATTTGCCGGGACCGACCGGTTCGCCCGGAAACATTGCCTTCTTCTTGTCCACCGTACCGCCCTGCAGATTGGGCAGCCAGTGCACGAGGAAATAGTTCGTCTGATTTTCGTAAGGATTGTTGCCGATGGACCAGATGACGTCAGCCAATTCGGCATCCTCATAGCTGTTGTTCAGCTCGAAAATCCCCATGTCACGGTTGCCGAAACATTCGGAGTTGTACGCCGGGCGGTTGTGGATGCGTACCGTCGGGGTCTGGATGCCGGTGAAGATCAGCTTGCCGGTTCCCCATGTGTTCTCGAAACCTCCTCCGGCCCCCCCGTGGTCGAACATGGCCACGGCGATCTCGTCCGGACCATCTTCGTCCAGAATTTTTTTGACCATGCCACCATAGACCTGGAGGGCGTAATCCCAGGAAGTGTCCATCCACTGGTCACCGTAGTAGACACGGGGATGAAGCAGACGCTCTTTGGTGAGACCATCGGCGTTGTAGAAGTAGGAAGCCATTTTGCCCCCCCGGGTTGAGCTCAGCCCCTGGTTGACGACACAAGCCTTGTCCGGCACGATCATGACGGCTTTACGCTTGCCGTTCTTGTCGGTCAGCACATTGGTCATCGCCGGGGTCATGATGGTGGCGAAGGGTGGAAGTTGCTTGCGAAAATCAAGCCCCAACGCGTTCTGGTGTGGCGCTCGCCCGCCCTCACGGTCGGCATCCCAGGTGTAGGCGTGGTAGCCACAACCCACGATGCAGAAATGGCAGGTCAAATTGGTTTTTTGCGCATCTGCCGGCGGCAGCGCGACACGATCCTTGAATTGCGACATGGTGTTCGTCTCCTGACGGTGATGGGCTTACAGCACGTTGGCCTGGCGGCCATAGATCAGGCCGTTCACGGCCACGGCGCGAACACTGTCGGAGGCCGGGTCGTACTCGAGTTGGATTTGCGGCAGATCTTCGGTCGCCTGGCCGCAGATCATCTGACCCGACTTCTCGGGATCGAACATGCTGTAGTGACAGGGGCACTTGAAGCGCTGCGTGGCCGGGTCGTACATCAACGGACAGCCCATGTGGGTGCACAGGTTGCTGTAGGCGACGATGTCACCGTCAGGGCCAACGCCGCCGGCGACACGCTGCCCCATCTTGATCGCCACGCAGGGAGAGTCGCCATCCGGATAGCTGAACGACACGGGTGTGTTGGCCTGCATGGCTTTCGCCTTGCCCACCAGGGTTTTCGGATAGGGCAGCACCACCATTCCGGCCGCAGCCCGTATGGCTGCCTGGTCGCTGCCCGCGGCCATTGCAGAGCCGACCGGACTGACAACTGCGCCTACGCCTGCTACGCTGGTTCCGGCCACTTTGAGAAAAATGCGACGCGATACTTTTTCGGTCATGATGCCTCCTCGGGGTTATGAAACGCTCAATCGCAGCCATTCATCTTGCAATGGACGTGCCACCTCGGAATCGCAGTTGCACAGCACGATAAATCAAGCACTTGCACGCAGATGCGTGCGGCAGTTGACGGCCACCGCGTTACCACAACGTAACGCTGTGGCGTGAAAGCGTTTCCTTTTCGTAACGCGGAGGACTTCTCCATGCAGCGTCGAACGCTCCTCGCCGCCACGGCCTACGCCGCAATGCCAGCCGCGTTCAAGCAAAGCGATGGACGCGGTGCCAAGCCGCCGTTCCGCTTCGGCGTGACCGACGTGTTTCTGCACGACGGCGCCATCCACCTCTGGCAGCAGTTCTTGCAGGCCAAGCTTGGCGGACCGGTACAGATCGTCCAGAAATCGAGTTACCAGGAAGCGCTGGAGGCGTTGCGTTCGGATGAAATGGAAGCGGCGTGGATCTGTGGCTTCCCCTATGTGGTCGCCAAGAGTTTTGTGCGGTTGTGCGCGCAGCCCGGCTTGCATGGACAGCCGTGGTATCAGAGCTACCTCATCACTGCGGCGGGGCGCACCCAGGCACACGCGATCCGTGACCTTCGAGGCGATGTGTTTGCGTTCGATGACCCACTGTCAAACTCGGGCTATCTGGTCCCGGTGGTCGCACTGCGCGCGCTGGGGCAGACGCCACAGAGCTTTTTTCGCGGGACGTTCTACACCTACTCGCTGCACAAGGTGGTGGAGGCGGTGGGCAGCGGCCTGGCCGATTCTGGAACGGTCGATGGATACATCTGGGAAGTGCTCAAGCAGCGTCAGTCGCAAGCGGCGCTCAAGACCCGTATCGTCGCCAAATCGCGGCGCTACGGCTTTCCGCCCATCGTCACACGCAAAAACCTCGACTTGGATTTGCACGTGCGCCTGCAGCACGCCCTGTTATCGGCCAAGGACCACCCGCAAGGCCAGGCCCTGTTGCACAGCCTCGACCTGCAGGACTTTCTTGCGCCTCAGGAAAGCTGGTTCGACGGCATCGGCGAACTTGTCGCGATTCTCAACGGCACACATCCGCCGATTTCCCTTTCCGCAATTTACGAAAACGCATGAACGCGGCATCGTCCGAGCGGCTGAACCCGGCCGATGCGTCGCCGCGTGCGCACGTGGCGTGGAGGGGTGCCTTGCTGCTGCGGCTGCCGTTGATCGCCGCGACCCTGACTGCGCTCACTGCGCTGCTGATGGCCGGGGGTCTTGGCCTGCTGACGCGACAATACCTGATCGAAGACGTCGACGCCGGCGCATTTCAAGCGATGGCGGCGTGGAACAAAAGCCTGCCGACACTCATCCAGCAGGACAACGTCTGGGGCGCATACGAGGCGCTGACCTCGGTTACCGGCGACCAGATCGACTCACCTCCCCACAGCGTTTCGTTGGCGGTGGTCATCGGCCCTAGCGCGCGCGTGTTCGCTAGTTCCGACCCTGCACTGTTCCCCACGGCAAGACCCCCAGTGTGGACGCCACTGTGGTTGCCGGGCAAGTTGCAGGTGAGTTCGCCGCTGAGCGTGGCAAGCGCGCACCCCGGCTTGTCGCCCCCAATCCAGAGCGGTAACTGGCGTATCTATGTCAGCGCCCTGCGGGCCGATTCGGGCGCGGGGGTAGGAACGCTGGTCTATGCGGTGAGCGATGCGCTGTACCGCCAGCGCCTGCGCTCGATGCTGCTGTGGATCGCCGCGATCACCCTGCTGGCCATCAGCGTGTTCGTTCCTGTGGTGTGGGTCCTGACGCGAGGGCTGCTCGCACCACTGACCCGCCTCGAAACCTCGATGCACGAGGACATCGGTGAGGCACTGCGCACCAGCATCGATCTGGCGCGCAGGCCCGATGAAGTCGGCGCACTTGCGGCCGCTTTTGCGAGACTTCTGGGACAGTCCGAGCGGGCGCGTCAGACGGAAAAACTCGCCGCGGTCGGCGCGCTGGCGGCCGCCACCGCGCACGAGATCAATAACCCGCTGGGCGGCATGATCAACGCGTTGCACACGGCCAAGCAGTTCGGGCGGTACGACACCACCACCCGTCAGACCTTGGATCTCCTCGATCGCGGGCTCGAACAGTTGCACCACACCACCCGCGCACTCTTGAGTCAGACTCGGCACGACCAGCGACCGTTGTCGGTTCAAGACTTCGCCGATCTGGAAGAAATCATCCAGCCCTACCGACGCGAGCGGCAACTGCGAATGGATAGCCGCGTCCACATGGAGGGTCTACCAACCCTTGCGCTGCCGGCAGGGCCGATCCGCCAGGCCACGCTGAACATCCTCATCAACGCCTGCCACGCCGCCCAGCCCCATAGTGGACTGCGCCTGGATGTGTGCGTCGACGCGGGCGACCTGCTCGTGCAGGTGAAGAACACCGGCGCCGCACCGCCACCTGCCCTGAACGCTGCTGAAAACTCCGGCTACGGCCTGCGGGAAAGCCAACGCCTGCTGGCCGATCTCGGCGGCTCGCTGGTGCTGACCCACCAGCACGGAGAAACCACTGCCGCCATCCGCATTCCCCTGTCGGGCTGAGGCGCGCCGAGGCGGACTACGATGCGAGCAAACCACGGGCGCAGACCCGCGGCAAACAGCGCCATGACGAGGAGATAACCATGCCACAGCCGACCATCCTGGTCGTCGAGGACGACCCCATCATGGGCGAGTCGCTGGTGCAGCGCCTGCAGCTCGAAGACTACGCTGCAGATTGGGCGCGCAACCTCGCCGAGGCACGTGACGCGCTTCGCCGGCGGCGCTATCCCCTTGTGCTGAGCGATATCCGACTTCCCGACGGGGACGGCGCGGGCATGCTCGACATGCTTCGCCAGCGCCAGAGTGGCTGCTGCCCGCCGGTGGTCTTCATGACAGGCTACGGCACCGTGGATCAGGCCGTGCGTCTGGTGCGCGAGGGTGCGTGGGACTACATTCAGAAGCCCTTCGACATCAACGACCTCATGCGCCGTCTGCACGACTGGGTGCAGCCAGAGCCGGATGCGCAAGCCTGGTTCGGTGTTTCAGCTGCGGCACGTGCGCTCGAGCAACTGGTTGACCGCATGGCAACGCTGGATCTGCCCGTGCTGGTGCAAGGCGCGTCGGGAACAGGCAAGGAACTCATCGCCACGCGCATCCACTCCCAGATGCAGTTGCACGCAAGGCGTGCCCTGCCCATGGTCGCGATCAACTGCGCCGCCATTGCCGAGGGACTGCTCGAATCGGAGTTATTCGGTCATGAGGCGGGCGCCTTCAGCGGCGCGCAGAAACGTCATGCCGGCGTGTTCGAGCAAGCGCATGGTGGCGTGCTGTTTCTCGACGAAATCGGTGACATGCCGCTGCCGATGCAGGCACGACTGCTGCGCGTGCTCCAGGACGGCAACCTGCGCAGGGTCGGAGGCGAGAAATCCATCCGGGTCGTGGTGCGCCTGGTTTGCGCCACCCACAAGCCACTGGAGCGCATGGCCGCCGAAGGGCAGTTCCGCGCAGACCTGCTGTTTCGCATCGGCGGGTTGCCGATCTACATCCCGCCCTTGCGTGATCGCCCGGACGACATTGCCTGGTTGGCACATTGCCGGGTCGATGCGCTCAACGCCCGCAGCGGGCAGAGCATGCGCCTCGACCCACGCTTCACCGGCTGGGCTTGCGCGCAGCCCTGGGCTGGCAATGTGCGAGAGTTGTTCGCTTATCTCGACCGCGCCTATTACCTCTCGCGCGACTGCTGGGTGCGCTGGGAGCAGGCGGCCATGCCCGGTACAGACCCCTTCCCTGCAAGCGCCGAAAACGCGGCGCACGACGCCCCGGCCCCCTTGCATGACTACCTCGCGCAGGCCGAGCGAGACTACCTCGCCCGCTGCCTGACTGAGAGCGGTGGACGCATGGCCGCCACCGCCCGCCAACTCGGCATCAGCCGTAAGACCCTGTGGGACAAACTGCGGCGCCACAATATCCAGTCGGACGATGCCGCCGATACGCACTGAGTCGTCCTTTGGCTTCGGCCGCCGCCTGTGTGGCCGACGCCAAAACATTCAAATCTGAGCTGCTGTGGGATCCATGAGGGCCAGCTTCATGGCCTCAGGACTCAGTCATGTCGATGCCGGTGATGCGCGTCCGGATAGTGGACATGGCTGTGACTCAACGCTGTGTGACCATGCGAGTGACGATGCCGCGTGCCCGGCGGCAGCGCTGGTTCGTGGAGATGGTCGTGATGCCCATCGTCGCCCTGACCACCATGCACATGGCTGTGGGCATGCTCCAGCGGCTCGTGCGTGTGCAGATGAGCATGGCGCTCGCTCGCATGCAGCCATACGCCCAGCGCCATCAACCCTCCGGCCAGTAGCAGAGCAGGGGTCAGATCTTCACCCAGCAGAGCCACGGCCAACACCGCGCCGAAAAATGGCGCCACCGCGAAATACGCTCCGGTACGCGCCGTGCCCAGATGACGCAGCGCAAGCACGAACAGCACCAGACTCACGCCATAGCTGGCGAATCCCAACAAACCAGCCGAGAGCAGGATCGGCAGCGACGGCAACCGCGCGCCAAGAGACAGCGCCAGTGCCAGGTTCACGCCCCCGGCCACCAAACCCTTGCTCATGGCGATGAATCCGGCATCAGCCAGCGCCACCTTGCGTGTCAGGTTGTTGTCCA
>DAIAZB010000374.1 GCA_027443745.1 Thiomonas sp.
GCGCCGGCGATCGAACGCGCGTTCGCCGATCATCCGCCTGCCCTTGCGATAGAGCGAAAGCGCGAGCAGCAGCGCGATGCCGGCATAGATCGTCAGGTGTTGCATGACTTCCCCCCGTCGGGTCTGTGGTGGATGACTTGAAGCGCCGCTGCGGCGCGGCTCGCGTTGCTGTTCGACCCCGTTCGCATGGCTGTCGACCGCCTCAGCGCTGCAGGAAGGGATGCGGCAGGCGCTGGAAGGCGCGCGTCGACCTGCCCAGCGCCAGCCCCGACAGACTGATGACCAGCAGCCAGGCGCAGACAAAGGCAACAACCAGCGGGGTTTCCAGTGGCGCGCCTGGATCGGTCACCAGAGCGCCGGTGCTGACGATCAGAACGCTTGCAACGACTAGCGTCACTGGTGCGGAGTGCAGCCATTCCCTGCGCCCTGTGCCCGAGGTGCGGCTGATGACCTGGAACTGCATGCTTGCAGCCAGCATCAGTGCCAGTGCGCACCAAGCCGCCAGCAACGCGAGTGAATCGATCGGTGCGTGCAGCATCGCGGCCAGCAGCACGCTGGCAACCGCAGCCAGCATGCCGCGCGGCAGCGTCACGCCGAGCGTGGTGCGCAAGAGCGCGCTGCGCGCCACTTTTGCCGAACCGATGCCGGGCCAGAGCGCAAGTTCCGACAGATCCGGGTTCACGCGCTGAAACAGCGCGACCAAGCGTGCGAAGCCGAGGAAGCCGAGAAACCAGATCACCCCCAAGGTGAGCAGGATGCCGAAGAAAGCCCGAGAGCCCTGCCAGTGCTGTCGAGCGGCGAGCAGCAGGCCGACCGAACCGACGCCGGCCGACAGCAGTACGCCATGCGCAAGGCCGAGCCAGGAGGCGGGTGCAAACGGTGCCCCCAGCGCAATGCGCAGCCTGGTTAGGTCGCTCGTTTGTGCAGCGTCGTTACGCAGAGCCGTCAGATCGGTACGGTATCCACCGCCATCACGAACGGCCGGTGCTCGCTTCCAGAAGGGAGACCGGCGGGCACGGCTGGCGGGACTAATCCGTTCGATTGCGGCTGCCGGTTCCATTCTGCACAGGCGTCGCCATCCCCACGCACCGAGTGCGAGCAGCGCCGCCGCAATGACCCAAGCCGTCGGTGCCATCCAAGGCGCATAGGCCGGGGGGTTTAGCCATAATTGCAAGCAGAGGAATTGAAGGATCAAGCCAGCCCAGCGCGGCAACACCCACCAGGCCAGGCCACCAACGATCAGATTGGCGATCATGATCCCGGCGATCAGTAGCCAGGAGCCCGGGACCCAGGCAAGGGCGACCCAGGGCACACCAAGGCAACTGGCCACGTAGATCAGTATGGCGATGCCCAAAGTCGTCGCGGTACGCGGTATGCGCTGCAGATGCAGGCTGTATGCGGCGGACAACAGTCGGGGTCCTGTGCCGAGGCCCAGTACCATCATCACGCTGCCGAGACCCCACCAAGGGCTCGGCACCTCCGGCACTCCCGGATGCAGCCAAGGACGCAGCAGCAATACCGCCGCGATCAAAGTGCCGAACACGGGTCCAAACAGCCAGAATCGTCGCCCGAGACTAGCGCCGATAAGGCGCAGGCTGTCGTGAAAGCCATATCGCAGACGTTGGAATGGCAGGGGTACGAAAGACGGCGATGCCATGAATGCCTCAGCGCTGCAGGAAGGGATGCGGCAGGCGCCGGAAGCGGCGCCAGTCCAGTGCAAGCCGCGTCAGCAACGCAGGGATCGCGATCGCCCAGCCAATGACCAGCACCAGGATGATCGTGCGGTTGAGGCCGCTGCCCGCGTCGGCGTTGCGGCCGATGACGAACAGGCAGGTGATCACGACCAACGCGATCAGCGCGAACCAGCCAAACGGCAGCAACGCGCGCCTCAGGGGCGATGGGTCAGGGCGCAGCGCCCAGGTATCGAGGATGGCGGCGAGGTTGCCGACGAATGCCAGCACGGTGAGGGCCAGCATCAGCACCAGCAAGGTTGGCGGCGCGCCCAGTGCAATGGCCAGCAGCAGCGCGGCGAGTGCCATCAGCGCGTAGCGACGCTGGTCGTTTTTCAGCATCGCGCGCAGCACGTGGCGGCGTGCCTCCGCGCCGGTGCCCAGGCCCGGCAGCAGCGCAAGCTCGGTCAGGAAATCGGGGTAGGTCTTCAGACGCAGACTCAGCGTGCCGATGGTGACCGGCAGCGGCAGCATCATCATCGCCATGCCGCCCGCGGCCAGCATCATGCCGGGCACGCTCCAGTGCAGCAGCCACCCACCGAGCACGCCGCCCAGCCCGACCAGCAGGTACACCGCAACGGTCGTGTGCAACTCGCGCCGGCTGACGAAACTATACGGTCGGCCCAGACAGGAGCGGATCATGATGGCGGGCTTGCGGCAATCCAGCGGCAGCCTGCGGCGTGCTTCCGCGCTGCGGCCATCGCGATTTTGCATCCTGCGCCGGATGGCGACGGCGGATGCCAGGCCGACGAATCCGGGCTGGTCGCCCTGGCGCATCACCCAGGGCACCGAAAGCGCACGGTAATCGGCCGGATCGCGGTCCAGCCATGCACGCCACAGCCACGGCACATAGACCGCGAGCGTCAGCGCCAGCGCCAGCAGAGCAGGCCCTTGCATGCTGCCTGGAAGGCGCAGCCACGCCAGCGCCGGCAGCGACGACACCAGCTGCATGGTGCCGGGCGTGAGCGGGACGGCGATTGCGACTGGCCAAGGCCCGAGTGCCCACAGCAGGCCGGCCACGTTGCACAGCAGCAACAGCGCCAGGGATGCGATCGTCAACCCGTGGGTGATGGCCAGCACCAGTACCGGCAGTGCCACCGTCGGCATGGCCAGCAGCGCCAGCGCGATGCTGACGCTGCGGCCGCTATCGGGAACCTGGGCGTGCCGCAGCGTGCGTTGCACCAGCAGCAGGCGCGAGCCGACCAGCGCCCAGCACACTGCAGCGATGAATCCAAAGGCATGTGGGCTATGCGGCGGCATGAGCAGCATGGCACTTGCGATCAGCGTCAGTAGCACCAGGCAGGGGTACAGCACCCACGGCCGCAGCGCATGCACCATGCGCGCACTGCGAACCAGACGGGCGTAGGCATTCATGTCGGCGTGCTCCGTGGGTTCGCCATCTCAGCGCTGCAGGAAGGGATGCGGACGCTGCCGGAACAGGCGCAGGTAGCGCCGTGTCGTGGCGATCAGGAGCACCACCAGCAACGCCCAGCCGGCGGCCAGTGCGGGCAGCATCCAGCCGGGCAATGCGTCTTGCGCGC
>DAIAZB010000375.1 GCA_027443745.1 Thiomonas sp.
CACGCGCCAGGTCGCGGGTGGACGGCAGTTGCGTGCCGGCGGTGAGACGCCCGCCCAGGATGGTGCTGCGCAGAGTCTGGTAGAGCCGGCGGTTGAGCGGCGCGGCGTGATGCGGGTTGTCGGCCCGGTGCAACTCGGTCAACAGCAATTCGGCAAGATCGTAGGAACGCATGAGCGCGGGGCGGTACCGGAGCAGGTCCAGACGCAAGCTTAAGTGGCTCCATCGAAAAAGCCTAGGGCAGTGAAATTCATGGGGCCATTGATGACCGCTACGTCGAAGCCGCCGCCGAACCGCTCGAACCCGGCAGCGACGTCGTGCACTGCGGCCTGGCCCGGGCCGGGGTGAACGCCCGGGTGGCGCGGCGCAACCCGCAGCGACCGCAAGCCGGGCGGGTCCGCGCGGCCGGCCTCGGTGGCACGCAGGGCACCGGCGCGGCCCGGGCTGCAGCCCCCGCACTGGCCCTCACCGAAAAGCCGATAGTGGCACTTCCGAGGGTGCCATTGTTGACGTATCTTGTACGCATCAAACGCCAAAAGATCCAGGAAAACCCGTAGCTTAGGTGGTTTCAACGGCCCTCCGCACCACCCCTGCAGTCGCTGAAGCGGTTCCGGTCGCGACCATCATGTCAAGCCGCCTGTTACGCATCCTGAACGTATCCGTATGCCATCCGTCCCGCCCCTGGTGGCTGTCTCCACCGACCTCAAGCTCCTCGCCGGCCACCCGACCTACGCGGTGGCGCAAAAATACGTCGACCCCGTGCGCGATTTGTCCGGCTGTCTGCCGCTGCTGCTGCCCGCGCTGGGCGACGCGCTGCCCATCGATGCCGTGCTCGACGCCGTGCATGGTCTGGTGTTCACCGGCTCGCCGTCGAATGTCGAGCCGCGCCATTACGGCGAGGCCCTGGCCGACCCCGCATCCCCCGCCGACCCGGCGCGTGATGCCACGACCCTGCCGCTGATCCGCGCAGCCATTGCCCGCGGCGTCCCGGTGTTCGGCATCTGCCGCGGCTTCCAGGAAATCAATGTCGCCCTCGGCGGCAGCCTGCTGCAGGAGGTGCACAACACCGAAGGCTTCGCCGACCACCGCGAGGATGGCGATCTCGACATCGACGGCCAGTACGGCCCGGCGCACGTCGTGAACGCCGTGCCCGGCGGCTGGTTGCATGGCCTGGTCGGTGCGCCCAGCTGGCAGGTCAACAGCTTGCATGGCCAGGGCATCAAGACCCTGGCCTCCGACCTGCTCGCCCAGGCGCACGCGCCCGACGGACTGGTCGAGGCCTACAGCCATCGCCACGCGCCCGGTTTCCTGCTCGCCGTGCAGTGGCATCCGGAATGGCAGGCCGTCAACAACCCCGTTTCGCGCAAGCTCTTCGGCGCCTTTGGCGACGCCTGCCGCGACCATGCCAACCGCCATCGCGAACGTCTGCGCCCCCCGGAAGCGAGAGCCGCCTGAAGCCTGCCGTCCGGACGAAGCCGTCCAGACCCCGACGCTGCGACCCGACCCCTCGAGGTGCAACCATGAAACGCGACCTGGAAACCGAAACCATGCAGACCGACAACCGAAAACAGTGGACCTTCAACGATCTGGAACGATGGTTGAACGAGCGCCGCATCACCGAAATCGAATGCCTCGTGCCCGACCTCACCGGCGTGGCGCGCGGCAAGATCCTGCCGCGCAGCAAGTTCACCGAAGACCGTGGCATGCGCCTGCCGGAGAGCATCATCGGCCTGACCGTGACCGGCAACTGGCCGGAGGATTCGAATATCGACCAGCTCATCGCCGACACCGACCGCGACATGAACCTGGTGCCCGACCCCAGCACCGTGCGGGTCGTGCCCTGGGCCACCGACCCGACCGCGCAGGTGATTCACGACTGCTATTCCAAAGACGGCGTGCCCGTGGACTACGCCCCGCGCACCGTGCTGAAGAACATCATCAAGCTCTACACCGACAAAGGCTGGGCACCGGTGGTGGCGCCGGAGCTGGAGTTCTATCTGGTGGACAAGAACACCGACCCCGATCAGCCGTTGCGTCCGCCCATCGGCCGCTCGGGGCGCGCCGAAACCTCGCGCCAGCACTACAGCATCGACGCGGTGAACGAGTTCGATCCGCTGTTCGAAGATATCTACGACTACTGCGAGGCGATGGACCTCGACGTGGACACGCTGATTCACGAAGTCGGCGCCGGGCAGATGGAGATCAACTTCCTGCATGGCGATCCGCTCGACCTGGCCGACAAGGTGTTTTTCTTCAAACGCACCCTGCGCGAGGCGGCACTGCGCCACAACATGTTCGCCACCTTCATGGCCAAGCCCATGGCTGGAGAGCCCGGCAGCGCCATGCACGTGCACCAGAGCATCGTCGACCGCAAGACCGGGCAGAACATCTTCAGTCTGCCGAGCGGCGAAGCCGCGCCGGCCTTCGCCCACTACATCGGCGGCCTGCAGAAATACATCCCGAACGTCATGGCGCTGTTTGCGCCCTACGTCAACTCCTATCGCCGCCTGGTGGCCAACACCGCCGCGCCCACCAATGTGGAATGGGGTGGCGACAACCGCACCGTGGGCATTCGCGTGCCCAACTCCAATGCGGAGAACCGGCGCATGGAAAACCGCGTCATCGGCGCCGACGCCAACCCCTACGTGGCCCTGGCCGCGAGCCTGGCTTGCGGCTACCTCGGCATGATCAACAAGATCGAGCCGCTGGCCGAAATGACGAGCAATGCCTACAGCCGCCACAACGCCATTCCACTGCCGCAAAGTCTCTCCGAGTCGGTGCGCATGCTCGACGACGTGCCCGAACTCGAAGCCATTCTGGGCAAGCGTTTTTGCGGCATCTACAAGGCCGTGAAGATGAGCGAATACGCCGAATTCATGAAAGTCATCAGTCCCTGGGAGCGCGAGCACCTGCTGCTGCATGTCTGAAGCCCACCAACCCCGAACCCGTTCACGCCTTGTGCGCACAGACCGGACCACGAGCCGGCCAGCCATCCTGACCAGCATCGCGCGGAGACCCGCATGAAACTCAACGACCTTCCCACTTTCGACACCGCCACCTTGCGCGCCAGGGACGCCGCGCACCACCTGCATCCCTTCACCGACACCAAGGACCTCAATGCCGGCGGCAGCCGCGTCATCGTGCGCGGCGAAGGCGTGCGCATCTGGGATTCCGAGGGCCACGAAATCATCGACGGCATGTCCGGCCTGTGGTGCGTCAACCTCGGCTATGGCCGCCAGGACCTGGTGGACGCGGCCACCCGGCAAATGCAGGTGCTGCCGTTCTACAACGCGTTTTTCCGCACCACCACCGCGCCGACCATCGAGCTGGCCACGCTGCTGGCCGATGTCGCGCCGCCCGGCTTCGAGCATGTGTTCTTCACCAACTCGGGCTCGGAGGGCAACGACACCATCATCCGCCTGGTGCGCCGCTATTGGGACTTGATGGGCCAGCCGCAGCGCAAGACCCTCATCAGCCGCCACAACGCCTACCACGGCAGCACCCTGGGCGGAGCGTCGCTCGGCGGCATGAGCGGCATGCACGCGCAGGGCGATCTGCCGCTGCCGGGCATCACCCACATCGACCAGCCCTACGCCTTGCAGCATGGCAGGCCGGGCGAGAGCGAGCATGATTTCGGCCTGCGCGCCGCGGGCTGGCTGGAGTCCAAGATCCTGGAGCTTGGCGCCGACAAGGTGGCCGCCTTCATCGGCGAGCCGGTGCAGGGCGCCGGTGGCGTCATCATTCCGCCGGCCAGCTACTGGCCCGAGATTCAACGCATCTGCAACCGGTACGGCGTGCTGCTGGTCTCCGACGAAGTGATCTGCGGCTTCGGCCGCCTGGGGCACTGGTTCGGCTGCCAGCATCCGCACATCAACTTCCGCCCCGACCTCATCACTTTCGCCAAGGGCGTGACCTCCGGCTACCTGCCGCTAGGCGGGGTGCTGGTCGGCGACCGCGTGGCCAAGGTGCTCATCGAGCAGGGCGGCGACTTCAACCACGGCTTCACCTATTCCGGCCATCCCACCTGCTGCGCCGTGGCCATCGCCAATGTGCAGGCGCTGCGCGCCGAAGGTGTGGTGCAGCGCGTGGCGACCGACACGGCGCCCTATCTGGGCGCGCAGTTCGCCACCCTGGCCGACCACCCCCTGGTGGGCGATGCCCAATCCCTGGGCATGGTTGCGGGACTGGTGCTGTACAAGGACAAAGCGACGCGCACCTTGTTCGATGCCGAGC
>DAIAZB010000376.1 GCA_027443745.1 Thiomonas sp.
GTTGTGGCGTGAGTGTGAGGAACTGCCGCGCGAGATAGCGCGCGAGTGCGCCATCGCCGGGCGGCATAGCCACATGGATGCTGCGCGAGGAAGGTGCGTAGCCGACCTTGGGGACGATCATCTGCACGGTCTGGCGGATGAGCATGGGCGAACCAGACGTGCGATAGCTGAATTCGGCAGTGCAGGGCGTGGGGTGGCGCAGGGACAAAGGCTTGGGCTGCAGCGTCTGCACGGGCGGATCGAATTTCGCATAGCCGTGCGCCACGCCGACAAGTTTGTAGGCCGCCGGGATGAAACCGTTGGTCTGACCCCACACGCACACCTGGCAGCCGGGAATCACCTCCAGCGAAAGCCAGCCGTGGCTGAAGCCATCGGGTGCGGAATAGAGCAGGGCAGAGGTTCCATCCATGCCGTCAGCCAAGCGATAAGGCCGCCAGCCGCGCGGCACGGCCAGCCATCCGCGATCCAGACTGTAGACTAGGCTGATGCGCGGACGCATGGCCGCCGGGATAGACCCGGGCAGCGCCGGCAGCTTGGCGGTATCGACCGTGTCCCAGCCCATGGGCTGGCCCATGTTCACATCGAGCGCGTAGGCAGGCACGTCGATCAACGCGCCTGCGGCATTGCGCGCATGCACCGGCTCGATGCGGAAATCCTTGCCCGTGATCGATGCGGGGTAGCTGGCATCGGGGCCCGCCCATAACCTGCGCGTGCCGGGCGGCGTTGCGGATGCAGTCATTGCCGATGCCAGCGCGGGAATCACTGACAAGCAGCCGACCAGCACCCACGCGAGCCCGCTGCGACCGCGCCGCAATCCAGTTCTGGCCGGGCGCATGGCGGTGCTATCGAGAAACGGATGTTTTCTATCGCGCATGATCACACCCTGCTGCAGCAGGGTCCTGTTGCGGCAGACAGTGGGCCGCAGCCAAAGTTCACCGCGGTTGATTACGCCATCGCGCCATCGAGTTGCTCGGCGCGGCGCTTGGCGGGCCGCGCTTCCAGCCCGGCCCAGTAGCGTGCGAAGGCGGGGCGCTTGTCGATCATGCCGAACTGCATGCCGAAGCCAAGCTGCGAGCCGACGTAGACATCGGCGGCGCTGAAGCGGTCGCCCGCCAGATAGGTGCGCGCGCCGATGGCGGCCTCGAGCGTGTCCAGCACCTGCTCGAACGAGCCGTAGCCGACCATGGCGCTGCGCTCCGGCGGCACCACCACGCCCAGCGCGCGGTTGGTCCAGGCCGCTTCCAGCGGACCGGCGGCGAAGAACAGCCAACGGTAGTAGGGACCGCGTGCGGCGCTGTGCGGCGGCGGCGCCAGACCGGCCTGCGGGAAGGCATCGGCGAGATAGGCGCAGATGGCCGCGCACTCGGTGACCACGGTGTCGCCATGCCGGATGGCCGGCACTTTGCCCATCGGATTGATGGCGAGATAGGGCGCCGCCTTCATGCTGGTGCCGTACTCCAGCACCTCCGTGGCATAGGGCACGCCGGTTTCCTCCAGCATCCAGCGCACGATGCGGCCGCGCGACTTGGGGTTGGTGAAGAAGGTCAGCTCGGACGTGGGCATGCGCTGCGCTCCGCGTAGGGGTGCGCGCATGCTACGCCAGCGCGGTCCAGCTCGTCCGCGTCCGGCCGGCTGGAGGTGGCGAGAGCGGACGCGAGCACGCGAAGCTTGTAGATGCCCGCGAGAGCGGCGTTGTGGGCGGCCTCGGTCATGACGGGCTCCGGTCGCGCATGGGCGGGCCATGCTACGCAGCGCGCAATACACTTGAGTCAGTGTCAGGCACCGTCTGACTCGGGTTCGGCCCCGCGCAGCCCCCAGAGCACGATCAGGCCGACGGCGAGCATCGCCGCCGTCAGCGACAGCAAGGCCGCCAGTACCAGGGTTTCCTGTAGGCCGCTGCCCGTCGCGTTCGCCGCGGCCAGCGGCATGCTCGCGCCGCCGATGCCCAGCATGGCCGCCGCGAGGGTGGTGAGCCAGTTCGCATAGGTACCGTAGAGCGCCAGCCAGAACGCCGCCGTCTGCAGCCGCCGACCCAGCCGCAAGCGCGGCCACACCAGGCCCAGCAGCAGCAACAGCA
>DAIAZB010000377.1 GCA_027443745.1 Thiomonas sp.
CTGGCCCGAACTGCAGGGCGAAACCGACATCTTCATCAAGCCCGGCCATCGCTTCCGGATGGTGGACCTGCTGATCACGAATTTCCACCTGCCCCGCTCCACGCTGCTGATGCTGGTGTCCGCATTCGCCGGCACCGCGCGCATCCGCGCCGCCTATGCGCATGCCGTGGCCAGGCGCTACCGGTTTTTCAGCTACGGCGATGCGATGCTGCTGGCCCGTTCCTGAGCAGTCATGCATCCCGAGTGTTGCCGCAGTATTGCGCCCCAGGCCGTCGCTCCCGTAATTCGGGGGTGGGTTTAGGCACGCACACCGCCTATGGTGTGAACTATTTCATCAAGCATGTCCGCCCCACGCATCCGGCCTGCTCATGTGTTAGAACGATGACTCCCGCCCCGCATTCATCTTGCTCCTTTTCATATGTGCACCCATCCCGGAGCCTCATTGACACGCATCGTGCATGGCATGGCCTTGCATACCGGCCTGTCCGTGCGCCTGGCGCGCCGCAACAGCAGTCGCGCGATCATCATGC
Source organism: Thiomonas sp. (assembly GCA_027443745.1). The sequence continues at coordinate 531 of DAIAZB010000377.1, forward strand.
TCCATGGTGTCGGCGACGCAGATTTGTCGCAAGCGGATTTCGCAGCGGCCATGCAATGGTTGGCACGCCATTTCCGCGTGCTCAGCCTGAGCACGCTGCTACGCCATCTGCAGCGAGGGCTTAAGCCTGCGCCTGAAGGCGAGGTGGCCCTGACCTTCGACGATGGCTTGCGTAACCATGCCGAGCTCGCCTATCCGGTGCTGCGGGCCTTGCGCCTGCCCGCAACGTTTTTCGTTTGCCCGGGACTGATCGAAGCGGGGCGTTGGCTTTGGAACCATGAGGCCCGCTCGCGCCTGCGACGGCTGCCCCCTGACGAGTTGGTCGAACTCGCGTCAGATTTGCAAACGGCGCCAAAGATCGAAGCCATCATCGCCTGGATGAAGACCCTGCCCCTGGAGCAACGCCAGCGCGCGGAGCAGCGCATCCGCGAGGCCACGCCGCACTTCCAACCGACGCAGCAGGAGCGAGCGGCCTACGACCTGATGGGTTGGAACGATTTGCGCGGGCTCGAACCCAAGCTGATCACCATTGGTTCGCACACCGTCAGCCACCCCATTTTGTCCACCCTCGAGGATGTCGAAATCCGCCACGAACTGATCCACAGCCGCGTCTGGCTGGAAAAAGAGCTGGCGGGACGCGTCGTCGATCTGTTCTGCTACCCCAACGGCAGTCAGGACGCCCGCGTGCGCGGCCTTGCCGCGCAAACCTATCGTGCGGCCGTGTCCACTGTGGAAGGCCGCGTCGATGTGGACGTCGACTGGCACGCGATTCCCCGAGTCCCCGTCGCCGCCGAGCTGCCACTGATGGCTTGGCGAATGCATCGCCCAGGCGCATGAAGGCCTTGTGTAGCGGACGACCCCGATCGGTCGACGACGATTCGGGTGGCGTTGCCCACGTCGCCGCTCCCGCGCTGCCGGCACCCGGCGGTGTTGCCGAGCAGAACCCACGGGTGCTCATCCTCGACGCCGACAGCCGGGCCGGTCTGGCCTGTGTGCAGTCGCTCGGTGCAGTCGGCGTGGAGGTTCATGCCGGCATGCGCGACAGCTATTCCCTCACGGCCCAATCCCGCTGGTGCCGCCACATACATCCGCAACCCGATTTCGAACCTAGCGACAACGCGCTGGATTGGCTGCGGGCGCTGGATGCGCGCCACGCTTTCAGCCTCATCATTCCCACCACCGAGGGCTCGCTGCGCTGGCTGCATCGCTTGCCCGAGACCCATCCGGTGCGGCGCAAGGCGCAACTACCCGACGACGAGGCGCTGGACATCGCCCTCGACAAATCCCGCACCAGCGAGCTGGCTGAGCGCATGGGTCTGCCTGTGCCGCAGTCGCGGCGCATCGAACAGGATCGTGAGGCCCCAGCCACTGCACTGGGCTTTCCTTGTGTGCTCAAGCCGGTGCGCAGCAAGGTCGTCATTGGCCAGCAGCTGCGGTCCCTTGCCGTCGAAGTGGTGAAAGACGAGGTGCAGCGGCGCGTCGTCTTCCAGTCCTGGCTGCCTTACACCGACGTGCAGGAGCAGCTCTGGGTTCCTGGGCGTGGCGTCGGCGTGGAGATGCTGTTCGACCATGGGCGCCTGGTATGGAGCTTCGTGCATGAGCGTCTGCACGAGTATCCCCTGAGCGGTGGCGCTAGCACCTTGCGCCGCTCGGCGCCGCCCGACCCGCAGTTGATCGCCTGGTCGCAGCAACTGCTGCAGAGCCTGCACTGGCATGGCGTGGCGATGGTCGAATGGCGGCGCCAGGCCGACGGCACGGTCTATCTGATGGAGATCAACCCCAGACTGTGGGGCTCGGTGCCGCTCACCATCGCTGCTGGTCTGAACGTGCCGCTGGATCTGCTGCGCTTGGCGCAAGGCCAGACGCTCGACGGCGGCAAGTCTTACAAACTCGGCATCTCCGCGCGCAACCCCACCGGCGATCTGCATTGGTTCGTCGAGAATTGGCGCGCCGACCGCTCGAACCCCCTGTTGCTGACCCAGACCCGCCTGACCGCGCTTGCAAGCTGGTTGCAGATTTTCTCGGGGCGTGAGGTGTGGGACGGCTGGCGCCTGGACGACTGGAGGGTGCTCGCGCGCGACGCCTGGGCGCTGCTCAGCTACCCGCCGCGAAAGGTCGCGGCACGCCTGCGCGACCGCATCCTTGCCGCCCGCCTACGAAAGCACCACGCGAAGGTGCTGAACGCCCTCCGTCAGGGTCCGCGCCCAATCCGCAAGGTGCTGTTCGTCTGCTACGGCAATATTTGCCGCAGCGCGTTTGCCCAGCGTGCGGTGGCCACGCACTGGCCAACCATGCAGGCGGACAGCGCTGGCTTTCACGCCAAAGTCAACCGGCCCAGCCCGGCCCATGTCGTGCAGACGGCCAGCGATCTGGGTGTCGATCTGCACGACTGGGCGTCGCAGGGCCTGCGCGCCGAGCAGATCGAGCGCAGCGATCTGATCGTGGTGATGGACAAAGACAACTGGAGGCTGCTGGCCAATCGCTTCCCGCAGGCCCTGGGCAAAACGACCTTGCTCGGCTTGTTCGAGCCCTGCGGCGAGATGGAAATCCCCGACCCGTACAACCTCGATCCTGACAAGACGCGCCTGGTCCTGGCCAGCATTCTGCGAGCTACCGAAGCGCTGGCTAGGCACGACATCATGGCGAACTGATCCGTGCCCCTCCCATGCTCATCTCTATCGTCATCCCGACACACAATCGCCCCCAATTGCTGAGCCGGGCTCTCGCCTCCGTCGTCGGGCAAGACTGCCCGGAACTTGAAATCATCGTCATCGACGACGCATCCAGCCCTGAGCACCAGCCCGGCAATGCCAAGCTCGTCCAGCAGGCGGGCGACCGGGTGCGTTATGTCCTGCTGCCGGCGCGCAGCAGCGGTGCCGGCAACGGACCCTCGTCCGCACGCAACGCCGGCGTGCACGCGGCGCATGGTGAGATCGTGGGCTTTCTCGACGACGACGATGAGTGGTTGCAGGCCGGATTTCTACGCAGCGCCGACACGCTTTTCAGTGCCGATGCCGAGCTGGATTTCTTCTTCGGGGACCAGCGGGTCGTAGATCACGAGGGTCGCTGCACACGCGAGCATTACCAGCCGCAATTGCGCACCCAGATCCTAGGCCGCAGCGCCATCGGCCACGACGCGTACCTGCTTGCGCGTGGCGACGGCTTCACAGCCGATCTGTCCATGGCGTCGATGAACACCTGCCTGTTCCGGCGCAGCTTTTATCTGGGCTTCGGTGGCGTCAACGAGCGCCTCAGCTACGGCGAGGACCGCGACCTTTACATCCGAGCCATCGACGCCGCGCGTCACACCATCTACCTCGACCGCGTCGTTTCCATCAACCATCGCGTCGACCGCTCCAAGGGAGCGAGCCTGTCCAGCATCCCGAAAATCGAGCAGACCACCACGGCTCTGGGCATTGCCAACGAACTCATGCGTCTGTGCAAGACCGAGGAGGCTCGCCACTTTGCCCAATTGTGGGCGGCGTCCGATGCCAGGGATCTGGCCACAGCCATCCTGCCTGTGCAGGGACTACCCCGTGCAGCCATGTGGGCGCGCGTGGCGCTGGGCTATCGGCCGACGCTGAAATGGGCGGTCTATACCCTCTGGCTGTCACTGCGCGCTCTATTTGCAAGACGTCGGGGGCCGAGCTGAGCTTGGCGACATCGCGCGGCAACGCCGGCGACGGTTGCGCGCAGCCCTGGGGCAACACGACACCACCGGGGTTTGCAACAATGCGCCCATGCTGCAATTCACCGTTCATCACACCTCGGGCGAAGCGCGCCGTGGCACCCTCGCGCTCAACCACGGCATCATCGACACCCCGCAATTCATGCCCGTGGGCACGTATGGCACGGTCAAGGGCATTGC
>DAIAZB010000378.1 GCA_027443745.1 Thiomonas sp.
CTGGCGCACAGCACACCGCCGATCTCGACCGAGCCCTCGGCATCGCTGGTCAGCATGTTCAAAACCCCTGGGGGCATGCCGGCGCGCAGCGCCAATTCGGCGGCGGCCAAGGCGGTGAGCGGCGTCTGCTCGGCCGGCTTGATGACCACAGGGCAACCCGCGGCCAGGGCGGGCGCCACCTTGCGAGTGATCATCGCCAGCGGAAAATTCCACGGCGTGATGGCCGCGCACACGCCGACCGGCTGGCGCAGGACCAGCAGGCGCTTGGTCGCGTCAGGGCTGGGGATGGTCTCGCCGTACACGCGCTTGGCTTCCTCGGCGAACCATTCGACGAAACTGGCACCGTAGGCGACTTCGCCTTTGGCTTCGGCCAGGGGCTTGCCCTGCTCGGCGGTCATGATGCGGGCCAGGTCATCGGCATGCTGGATGAGCAGGTCGAACCAGCGGCGCATCACCGCCGCGCGCTGTTTTGCCGGTTGCGCGCGCCATGCGGGCCATGCCCGATCGGCGGCGGCGATCGCGGCTTCGGCTTCGGCCGCGCCCAGGCGCGGAACCCGGGCCAGCAGCCGACCATTGGCCGGGTCGTGGACAGGCACAGTGCCGGGCGCGTCAATCCAGCGGCCGTCGATCAGGGCCTGGGTCTTCAGCAGGCTGGGGTCTTGCAGCAGGGCAAGAGGCGAGGTGGCAGTATCCATGGTGTTTGTCGGGTGCGTGAACGAAACCAGGCGTCAATTTAGTCCCGCAAGGGCCTGCTTGCACAGCGCCACATGGCGTGAGATCGGTCAACCACCACCCGGCCCGGGCATGCCCGGCTGCAGCGGCGCCTGCCGAAGGTAGGGGCGGCGCCTAAAATCGCCGTTTCGTCGGTGCGGGCTTGCGCATGGCAGACCCCGAGCGCACCGACTCCATTCAGGTGTTTCGATGAACGTTTCCGACATCCGCGAAAAATTTCTGGCCTATTTCGAGTCGCAGGGTTCCACCCGCGTGGCGTCGTCTTCGCTTGTGCCAGGCAACGACCCCACGTTGCTGTTCACCAACTCCGGCATGGTGCAGTTCAAGGATGTGTTCCTCGGCCAGGACAAGCGCCCCTACACCCGCGCCACCACGGCGCAGCGCTGTGTGCGTGCCGGCGGCAAGCACAACGACCTGGAAAACGTCGGCTACACCGCGCGGCACCACACCTTTTTCGAGATGCTGGGCAACTTCAGCTTCGGCGACTATTTCAAGCGTGACGCCATCCACTACGCCTGGGAGCTACTGACGACGGTTTACAAGTTGCCGGCCGACAAGCTCTGGGTGACGGTGTACGCGGAGGACGACGAGGCGCACGCCATCTGGGCCAAGGAGGTGGGCGTGCCGCTGGAGCGCATCATCCGCATCGGCGACAACAAGGGCGCGCGCTACGCCTCCGACAACTTCTGGCAGATGGCCGACACCGGCCCCTGCGGCCCCTGCAGCGAAATCTTCTACGACCACGGTCCGGACGTCTGGGGTGGCCCGCCCGGCTCGCCCGAGGGCGATGGCGACCGCTACATCGAGATCTGGAACCTGGTGTTCATGCAGTACGAGCGCAGCGTGGCTGAGGAAATGAGCTTCGCCAGCGAGGTCGAGGCCCAGGCTGCCAAGGCCGAGGCCGAACGCGCCGGCACCATCACCCTCGTTGCACGCCAGGGCGACACCTGGAAGCTGACGACCTACAGCCAGAAGCCGTTGCCGCGTCCCTGCGTGGACACCGGCATGGGGCTGGAGCGCATTGCCGCGGTGCTGCAGCATGTGCACAGCAATTACGAGATCGACTTGTTTCGCAAACTCATCCAGGCGGCTGGACGCGAAACGGGCTGCGCCGATCTCGGCCATGTGTCGTTGAAGGTGATCGCCGACCATATCCGCGCCTGCGCCTTTCTCATCGTCGACGGCGTGATTCCCGGCAACGAAGGCCGCGGTTATGTCCTGCGCCGCATCACCCGCCGCGCGCTGCGCCATGGCTACAAGCTGGGTCAGCACCAACCCTTTTTCCACAAACTCGTCCCCGACCTGGTCGCCGAGATGGGCGCGGCTTATTCGGAACTGGCGCAGGCTTCCAGCCGCATTCAAGACACCCTCGAAGCCGAAGAAAAGCGCTTTGGCGAGACGCTGGAAAACGGCATGCGCATCCTCGACGCCGAGCTCGATGCCATGCGCGCACGCGGCGCATCCACGCTCTCGGGCGACGTGGCTTTCGCGCTCTACGACACTTACGGTTTCCCGCTCGACCTGACCGCCGACGTCTGCCGCGAACGCGACCTGGCAGTGGACGACATCGGGTTTGACGTTGCGATGGAGCGGCAGCGCGAGCAGGCGCGCGCCGCCGGCAAGTTCAAGATGGCCGGCAATCTCGACTACAACGGCGCCGCCACCCAATTCCAGGGCTACGACCATCTGCAACTTGACGCCTGCAAGATCCTGGCGCTGTATGTGGGGGGAACGTCGGTGCAGCGCATGGAGGAAGGCGAGGAGGGCGTTGTGGTGCTCGACTGCACACCGTTTTATGCCGAATCCGGCGGCCAGGTGGGCGACTCCGGCGTGTTGTTCGAGGGGGATGCCTGCGGCCTGCGCTTTCTCGTCGTCGACACGCAGAAAATCCAGGCCGATGTCTTCGGCCACCATGGCCAACTCGAAGTGGGCAGTCTGCATGTGGGCGAAACCGTGGCCGCGCGGGTGGACACGGAACGCCGCCACGCGACCATGCGCAACCACAGCGCCACCCACCTGCTGCACAAGGCGCTGCGCCTGGTGCTGGGCGAACATGTCCAGCAAAAAGGCTCGCTGGTCGATGCCGAAAAGACCCGCTTCGACTTTGCCCACGGCGCGCCGATTTCCGCCGAGGACATTCAGCGCATCGAGCGTTGGGTGAACGAGCAAATCCTGCGCAATGCCGCCACGCAGGCGCGGGTTCTGCCCATCGAGGACGCCAAGAAAACCGGCGCGATGATGCTGTTCGGTGAAAAGTACGGCGACGTCGTGCGCGTGCTCGACATCGGCGACAGCCGCGAGCTTTGCGGCGGCACCCATGTGGCGCGCACGGGTGACATCGGCAGCTTGCGCATCGTCAGCCAGGGCGCGGTGGCGGCAGGTGTGCGCCGGGTGGAGGCCACCACGGGCATGAACGCTCTGCAACTGGGCCAGCGCCAGAGCAGCGAACTGGCGGCGCTGGCGAGCCTGCTGAAAGCCCCGGAGCACGAACTCGACGCGCGCGCCGCGCAGTTGCTCGAACAGTTGCGCGCACTGGAAAAGGACCTGGCCGCGCTCAAGGACCAGCAAGCCGTCATGCGCGGCGTGGAGTTGGCCACGCAGGCGCAGGACATGGGCGGCGTCAAGTTCCTGGCCGCGCGCCTGGATGGCGCCGACGCCACGACGCTGCGCAGTCTGGTGGATCAGCTCAAGGCCAGGCTCAAGTCCGCGGTGGTGTTGCTGGCCAGCACTGAGGGCGACAAGGTGCAACTGGCCGCCGGCGTCACGCAAGACCTGACGGCGCGCATCAAGGCGGGTGAACTGGTGAGCATCGCCGCGCGGCAAGTGGGCGGCAAGGGCGGCGGCAGGCCGGACTTCGCCATGGCAGGTGGCAGTCAGCCCCGGGCGGTGGAGGCCGCGCTCGCCGCCGGGCACGCATTCGTCGCGCAGCGCCTGGTGGCGCAATCGGCCTGAGCATGAGCGACACGGATGTGAGCAACCCCATCTCGCAATTGCGCCACGTCCTTTTGGGGGTGAGCGGCGGCGTTGCCGCCTACAAGGCCTGCGAACTGGTGCGCCTCCTGACGAAGGCCGGGCACACGGTGCAAGTGGTGATGACCGCGGCGGCCACGCATTTTGTCGGGCCGGCCACCCTGCAGGCGCTCTCGGGCCGCCCGGTGGCCACCGACCAATGGCAGCCTCTGGTGGCCAACGGCATGGACCATATCGACCTGGTGCGTGCGGCCGATGTGCTGGTGCTGGTTCCGGCCAGCGCCGATTGCATCGGCAAGGCCGCGAATGGTCTGGGCGACGACCTGCTCTCCACCCTGGTGCTGGCGCGCGGCGCCGTGCCCACGATGTTCGCTCCGGCGATGAATCGAGAGATGTGGGCCAACGCAGCGGTGCAGCGCAACGTGCGGCGCCTGCGTGATGACGGCGTGCACATCGCCGGTCCGGCCAGCGGTGAGCAGGCCTGCGGCGAGGTGGGCGAGGGCCGGATGCTGGAGCCCGAGCACATCGTCCTCGAACTCGAGGCCTTGTTCCAGCCTCGGCAACTTGTCGGGCGCCGGGTGCTGATCACCGCGGGGCCGACGTTCGAGCCCTGGGATGCGGTGCGCGGCCTCACCAACCGCTCCAGCGGCAAGATGGGCTGGGCTTTGGCGCGGGCCGCCTGGGAGCAAGGGGCTGAAGTCACCCTGGTGGCCGGCCCCACGGCACTACAGCAACCCTATGGTGTGCGTCTGCTGCCGGTGGAAACGGCCTTGCAGATGCGCGCTGCCGTGCTGGCCGCGCTGCCTGGTGTGGATGTATTCATCGCCGCCGCCGCCGTGGCCGACTGGCGGCCTTCCCAAGCGCATGCCGGCAAGCTGAAGAAGCAGGCCGATCAGCCACCGCCGGTGCTGCAGCTCGACACCAATCCCGACATCCTGGCCGAGGTTGCAGCTCGGCCGGATGCGCCCTATTGCGTGGGCTTCGCCGCCGAGGCGGACGATCTGCTGGCCAACGCCCAGGCCAAGCGCAAGCGCAAGGGCGTGCCGCTGCTGGTGGGTAATCTCGGCCCGCAAACCTTCGGCCGTGACGACAACGCCGGCGTGCTGATCGACGCTCACGGCACCACCGACCTGCCTCGCGCCGGCAAGCTGGAACTCGGCCGCCGCATCGTCAGTGAAATCGCACTCCGCCTTCCCACTGGTTCCCATGCCCAGCCATGATCCTGCCGATCGAAGTCCGACTGCTCGACCCTCGCCTGCGCGAACAACTTCCCGCTTACGCCACCCCCGGTGCTGCCGGGATGGATCTGCGCGCCTGCATCGATGCCCCATGCGTGCTCGCGCCCGGCCAAGCGGAGTTGATCGCAACCGGGCTGTCGATTCACGTCGATGACCCGGGCTATGCCGCCCTCATCCTGCCGCGCTCCGGCCTGGGTCACAAGCACGGCATCGTGCTGGGCAATTTGGTGGGGCTGATCGATGCCGATTATCAAGGCCCGCTGATGGTGAGCTGCTGGAATCGTGGCACGCTGCCCTACACCGTGCAGCCCTTCGAGCGCATCGCGCAACTGGTCATCGTGCCGGTGATGCAGGCGCAGTGGCGGGTGGTTGACGCCTTCGCGCCCAGTGCGCGCGGCGAGGGCGGTTTCGGCTCCACCGGCAAGGGCTGAGCCCGGCTCCGCCGCTACGCATGGCCCGCAAGTACGCCCGCGTGATGGCCGCACGTTTCGACGCGATGCGCGAGCACGCGCTGCTGCGGCCGTTTGCCAGGTATCTGGCGCATCCCGCACTGTGGAGCCTGCATCGGCGCAGTGTGGCGCTCGCCGTGGCTGTCGGCATGTTCGGCGGGTTGATCCCCGGACCATTGCAAATGCTCACCGCGGGGATTCTCGCTGTCCTGTTGCGCTGCAACTTTCCCATCGCCCTGGTCACCACGCTGTATTCCAACCCCTTGACCATCGTGCCGTTGTACCTGGCTGCTTACAAGCTGGGAAGCTGGGCTACTGGCATGAGCGGCCACACCACGCTGGCCCCCCTGCCGCACTTCGACTGGTCCCGAGTGGCCGATTCCACACGCGCCTTGATGCAGTGGGCTATCAGCCTGGGCGAACCTCTGCTGGTGGGGCTGCCGCTGTTGGCGGCCTTGCTCGCGCTGCTCGGGTATGCCGTGGTCCGGGTGGGATGGAACTGCTCCATACGCCGGCAATGGAGTCGGCGCCGCGCCGCGCGCCTCCGGCCGAGCGCCTAGCTGTCATTGCGCGGCATGCCGGCGAAGAACATGCCGCTGTCGACATCGTCGAGGTGGGCGCTTTGCGCCTCGCGCTCGTCCGGGTCGGGCTCGCGCACTTCCAGAATGGTGTAGCACACGCGCAAGGCCATGCCGGCCAGTGGGTGGTTGCCATCGAGCACCACCTTGTCGTCGGCAATGTCGGTGACGGTGTACAAGGCACCTGGCGCACCCGGGGCGCAGCCGACGGGTAGATGCTCGAACTGCATGCCAGGCTCGAGCACCTCGGGGAACAGCTTGCGTGCTTCGAGTCGCAGAAGATCGGGCTCGTAGTCGCCGAAAGCGTCATGCGGCTCGATTTGCAACTGACCACTGTCGCCAACCTGTTTACCGATCAGATCTTGCGAGATGGCAGGCAGAAGATCGGCGCCGCCGACGTAAAAATCCGTGCCGTCTTCATGTTCGGCTATGGGTTCGTTCTGCGCGTCCGTCAGACGCCAGGACAGGGATACGACGGTATCGGGAGCGGCTTGCATGGTGGAAATCTGCTGAATGCGGGCTGTCGAAGGGAATGGCGCGAAGGGCACACGGACGCAGCCACAACGGGTTGATCCTGCAAGCTTAGCGTCTGTGCGCACGAAAGCTAAACTCAAGCGGAGCAGCTTTGCGCAGGCGGAGCGAACCCGGCCGCGTCAGCATCCCTGCACCTCCTCAGAGCAGTCTGGCATGAACCTCCACACCCAACCCGCTTCCTGGCCTCTGGCCGGGATCTCTCACGAGACGTTTCTGCAGCGCCATTGGCAACGCAAGCCTTTGCTGGTGCGCCAGGCCATCCCCGCTTTTAAGTCCTTGTTGAGCCGGGCCGAGCTGTTCGATCTCGCCTGCGACGACACTGTCGAATCGCGTCTGATCCGACGCCAGACGTCCGGTCTGTGGGATCTCCAGCGCGGCCCGTTCTCCCGCCGCAGTCTGCCCGCGTTGCGCCAGCCCGACTGGACCCTACTGGTTCAGGGAGTCGATCTGCTGGACGACGCGGTTGCCGAGTTGCTCGCCAGGTTTCGCTTCATCCCCGATGCGCGCCTGGATGACGTGATGATTTCCTGGGCGAGCGACGGTGGCGGTGTGGGCCCGCATGTCGATGCTTATGATGTCTTTCTGTTGCAGGCCGAAGGGCGCCGCCGCTGGCGTATCGGTCCGGTGCGCGCGCCGCGCTTCCTGCCGGACCAGCCCTTGAAGCTGCTTGCGGACTTCGTCCCCGACACCGACCACCTGCTCGAGCCTGGCGACATGCTCTACCTGCCTCCAGGCTGGGGCCATGATGGCGTTGCCATCGGACCCTGCATGACATACTCCATCGGTTTTCGCGCACCACCCGCCGACGAGTTGCTGCAGCAACTGCTGTGGAAATTGGCGGAGAACCTCGAGTCCGGGCCACGCTACAGCGACCGGGGACAGATCGACACATTTGCGGCAAGAACGCCCGCGCGTTTGCCGAGGACCATGGTCGATTTTCTTCAAGCGGCATTTGCACGACTCAAACCCGGCAGGCGTGAGTTCGAAGCCGTGCTTGGTGAGTTGCTGACCGAGCCCAAGCAGCAAGTCTGGTTCGATCCCAGCACGCAAACCGCCGCGCAATTGGCTCGCGCTTGCGCCCACGGTGGTCTGCGGCTGGATCGACGCAGCCGCATGCTCTATGCCTCGGCCAGCGTGTTGATCAACGGTGAGCGGCTTGCATCACCCTTGGGCCGTTCCAGTCTGTTGCGCCGATTGGCGGATCAACGCCAACTCAGCACGCAGGACTGGACTGGCGCGACTCCATCCGAGCGGGCTGTACTGGTGGAGTGGTGCGGGCAGGGATGGGCGCATCCGTTAACGGCACGGCACACAAAGCATGAACTCTACTGAGACCATCATTTCGGGCATCGGCGCCTGGCAGCAGGCGATTGCCGAGCTATTGAGTTCACCAGGGCTGTCCGTCAGCATGTACAGCCCTGACTATGCAGACTGGCCGTTGAACCAGATCGAACTCATCAACGCGCTCAACGCCTGGGGCCTCCAGGGCAAGCATCCCGGCATCCGCATGCTTGCACGTCGCTTCGACCTTGTGCAGCGCGACCAAGCGCGCTTTACTCAGTGGCGCTTGCGGTTCTCACATCGGATCGACTGTCGCGAATTACCGGAAAACCTCCCCGCGCCTGTCGAGAGTCTGCTCACACCTGACCGAGGACTCGTGGCCATTCCCAGCGATACCCACCGGCGCGCTGCGATGTGCTCCAGTGGACGCCTGCATGCGGCGTTTGAGCAGTTTGACCAGGCCTGGGCCCTGTCCAATGCAGGCTTTCCGGCACATGTCCTTGGGTTGTGAATTTTTCGCAACAAGATGGATTTTCTCAAATAGAGCTACCGGGGGAAACCCGAGTGCGCGCTATACTTACAATTGAACTTGACATGGCCCTTGTGGCATGAGGGTTCGTGTGCTTTACCATTCTCGGAATCCACCGATTTCAATCGCCCGTTTGATCTGTCTGACGCTTTGAGGAAACAAATGAAAAAGTCCCTTCTGTTGGCTTCCATGATCGCCGCCCTTGCCCTGGCTGCTTGCGGTAAGAAAGAAGAAGCTGCACCTGCTGCTTCCGCACCTGCTTCGGCTGCTGCACCCGCTGCCGCTTCGGCACCTGCTGCTTCCGCACCTGCTTCGGCCGCCGCACCTGCTGCTGCCTCGGCACCTGCTGCTTCTGCGCCTGCCAGCGCTGCCAGCAAGTAAGCACCTCGGCGCGATTCTTTCGCATCGAACGAAAGCCAGCGCAAGCTGGCTTTTTTATTGGGCTGCAAGTGCACTCGAGGCTGTGGGTATCTTGATGTTTGCTGCTGGTTGATGCGCCGCACCGCGACCGTGGATCATTTTCGCGCTGTCAGCAGGAAAGGCTCGGCACAAAAAAGCCCGCGTCGTTGACAGCGGGCTTTTTTGTGCCGAGCCTTTGGACTCGGTCTGCAATGCACGGCCTGGGCTTATTTGATCTTGCCTTCCTTGTAAGACACATGCTTGCGCGCGACCGGATCGAACTTCATGATTTCCATTTTTTCCGGTTGAATGCGCTTGTTCTTGGTGGTGGTATAGAAGTGACCAGTTCCAGCTGTGGATTCCAGCTTGATTTTTTCGCGTCCGCCCTTGGCCATGATGATTTGCTCCTGTCCAGTTCAGTGCTCAGACTTCGCCGCGTGCGCGAAGATCATCCAGCACGGTGTCGATGCCGACTTTGTCGATGAGGCGCAGCCCGGCATTCGAAATGCGTAGGCGCACGAAACGATTCTCGCTTTCGACCCAGATTCTGCGGTACTGCAGGTTGGGCAGGAAACGACGCTTAGTTTTGTTGTTGGCGTGGGAAACGTTGTTACCCACCATCGGCGCTTTGCCGGTTACTTGACAGACCCGTGCCATGGAGCACCCCACTGATATTGATAAAGACAAACTCTAAATTCTACAACGTTTCGGCCCGGTTTCAAAACTAACATGGCCTGGTGTCAAGGAGGCGGGAGTTTTCCTTCTCTCGGGCAGGGAACAGCACGGGTTTGGAGCCAGTTTTCTCCTGCTGCTGGAAGTTGGATGGCGGTCAGATTGCCGCCCCAGAGGCAGCCACTGTCCAGGCACAGCGCATTGTTGGACCAGTGCAGCCCAAGCGTGGACCAATGACCAAAAGCAATGGGGGTTTTTTCTGTACGTCGTCCCGGTGCAAGGAACCATGGAACCAGCCCTGGCGGGGCACGGTCAACTTCCTGTTTGAAGTGAAAATCGATGCTTCCGGAGGCATGTACTGACGTGTCGATGAAGCGCAAGCGAGTCAGGGCATTGATGGTGATACGCCAGCGCTCCGGGCCCCGCAGCATGTCGCTCCAGCGGTCGGGAAGATTGCCGAAAACCTCGCGCAGAAAGCCGGTCAGGTCGTGACCTCGCAGTTGCTCCTGAACTTCGCTGGCGAGGTGCAAAGTTTGCTCGCAAGTCCACTGCGGCAGCACGCCGGCATGCACCAGCAGCCAGCCATGCTCGAGCATGGCCAGCGGCCAGCGGCGCACATGGTCGAGCAGCTCGTCTCGGTCAGGCGCATCGAGGATAGGCTGCAAGGTGTCAGTCCGGTGGGCCTTGCGTACACCATGGGCCACGGCCAGCAGATGCAGGTCGTGGTTGCCCAGCAGGCACTGTGCGGCATCACCCAGCGCCATGAGACGGCGTAGCACGGCAAGCGAGTCCGGTCCTCGATTGACGGCATCGCCCAACACGACGAGGCGGTCTCGCCCCGGATCGAACGCAATGAGGTCAAGCAGGCGAGCGAAGGCTTGGTCGCAACCTTGCAAGTCTCCAATCAAATAGATGGCCATGGCTTCCTAGAATAGCTGCAACTGTCAGAACAGGACGACGGTCGGCATGCCGATGATTGTGTGTTTTCGGCGAGGCCGTGTTTGGCAAATCCTTCCCTTCGCTGCTCCCGAAACGACCCACCATGGCGCAACTCGACCCCACCTTGTTCAAGGCTTACGACATTCGCGGCGTTGTCGGCCGCGGCCTGACCGAGGCGGCGTGTGAGCCTATTGGCCGTGCCTTTGCCACGCTGGCGCGCGCGCGAGGCCAGCGTGCGGTGCATATCAGCCGTGATGGCCGAGCCTCCGGGCCTGCGCTGGGTGCCGCACTGGCCGTCGGCCTGCGCGCCGGTGGGCTGGATGTGATCGACATCGGCATGAATGCCACGCCGATGCTGTACTACGCCTGTGCCGCCAGCGAAGTGCCCAACGGCATCCAGATCACCGGCAGCCACAATCCCCCCGCGTACAACGGCCTGAAGATGGTGCTGTGCGGTGATGCCCTGCACGGCGCGGACATCACTCGCCTGCGCGAGTTGACGCAGTCCGAGCAGTACGCCACAGGTGCAGGTGGCATGCGCCAGGCCAGCGTGGTTGAGCCCTACCTGCAGCGCATCGTGCAGGACGTGACACTGGCGCGTCCGTTGAAGGTGGCGGTGGATTGTGGCAACGGCGTTTCAGGCGCCTTTGCGCCCGACTTGTTGCGACGAATGGGCTGCCACGTGATCGAACTGTTTTGCGAGGTGGACGGCACATTTCCCAACCATCATCCGGACCCTGCCGACCCGCACAACCTGGAAGATCTGCAGCGCGTGCTGCGGGACACCGACGCCGAAATCGGCCTGGCGTTTGATGGCGATGGCGATCGGCTCGGCGTGGTCACGAAGCACGGGCATGTCATCTGGCCCGATCGCCAGCTCATGCTGTACGCGGCCGATGTGCTCACCCGGCACCCCGGCGCCCCCATCATTTACGACGTGAAATGCACCGCCAATCTCGCACCCTGGGTGCGCAGTCATGGGGGCGAGCCGATGATGTGGCGCACCGGGCATTCACTCATCAAGGCGCGCATGAAAG
>DAIAZB010000379.1 GCA_027443745.1 Thiomonas sp.
GCCATGCGAGGTGCTATCGCCCACCAGGATCAACGCGCGTTGCGCCATGATGCATGCTCCAGGAAACGGCCGCGGCCTCGTCATGAGGTCAAGCCGGTCCCGGCATCCTTGCAGCGATGCACCAACATCATGACCTGCCGGTGAATCGGGCTTTGCACCCGTCCAGCCAGCGATGGCTGCAGCATGGCCCCGCCTGGGCTCGAGCAACAGGCTACCCGGCGGCGAGGAGACTTCAGCCGGTGCAAGCTTCACGCGCCGTCCGCGCCCTCCAGACGCCCAAAAGCCCGAATGGCGTGAACCACTCGGGCTTCGATCCTGGCGTCCCCTGGATCTCCACACTCTCGCCACGAGTTGGCGCAGCGCGCAAACTGGCAGGTCGCGTTGGCAGTAAAGCCGCCACGGATGCCCTGGCCCCGGCAAGGGGGGCCGCCTGCAGCGCCCGCACAGATGACTGCAGAGATGTAAAATGCAGTCATCGCCTTTCTGGCAAGGAACGTTCAAGCCATGCCGATCCTCACGGTCCGGAACCTCCCGGACGATGTGCATCGAGCCCTGCGGGCTCGCGCAGCCCAGCACGGACGCAGCACCGAGGCCGAGGTGCGTGACATCCTGGAAAAGGCCACGAAGCCCGAGGGGCGCCTGAAACTCGGGGCGCTCCTGACGTCGATTGCCCGCGAAGCCGGCGGCTTGACCGACTCGGAGGCCCGACACTTCGATCAGCTGCGCGACCACACGCCTGCCGAGCCGATGAGCCTGGAATGATCCTCGTCGACACCAACGTCATTTCCGAGTTGTGGCGCATCGCACCCGACCCGGGTGTTCTGGCGTGGGTGGATGCGCAAGCCATCGAAACCCTGTACCTGTCGGCGGTCACCGTCGGGGAGTTGCGCTTCGGCGTGGCAAGCATGCCCCAGGGCCGTCGGCGCACGGTCTATCAGGAGCGCCTGGAACGCGAGGTCCTGCCCGCCTTCACGGGCCGCGTCCTGCCCTTCGATCTCGATGCCTCGCAAGCCTATGCGAGCCTGATGGCACGCGCCCGACGCGACGGCAAGGCCATCGGCATGGCGGACGGCTGCATCGCCGCCACGGCCAGCTCGCGCGCCTTGATCGTCGCCACGCGCGACGTGGCGCCGTACCTGGCGGCCCGCGTCAAGGTGATCAACCCCTGGGAAACCTGAGCCATGGAGCCATCCGCCCGGGCGACGTACGGTGAGAGTACGGGACAGGTCAGCGGTAGAGGCGGGCTTGATGTTCGAACAGCGTGGCGTAACGGCCTCCCAGGCGCATCAGCTGCTCGTGGGATCCCTGTTCGACGATGTGCCCGTGCTCCAGCACGACGATGCGGTCCACGAACCTTGTCAGCGCGAGGCGGTGGCTCACCACCAGCGCACTGCGGCCTCGCGCCATGTCCAGCAGCAGTTGCATGACCTGCGCTTCCGACTCGGGATCCAGCGCCGAGGTCGGCTCGTCGAACACCAGCAGGTCGGCATCCATGGCATGCACCATCGCCCGTGCGATGGCCAGGCGCTGCCACTGCCCTCCGGAGAGATCGCGTCCCGCGCTGCGCTCCGCACTCAGGGGCACGTCCAGGGTATCGGCCAGGAAGCCGAGCCCCACGGCCACGAGGCTGCGCCGGGCCGCCTGCTCGTCGTCGGTGACCAGCGCCTCAAGCACCGTCAGCGGCAACGGCGTGCACTCCTGAAACACCGCGACGATCTTCGGGTACTCGCGTCCATCGGATCGACTCCAGCCGATGCTGCCCGCGGTCGGCGCGAGCAGGCCGCAGCTCAGCTTGAGCCAGGTGGATTTGCCCGCACCGTTGGG
>DAIAZB010000380.1 GCA_027443745.1 Thiomonas sp.
GAGTAGTCCACGCGCGGGGCATTGAACAAGGCCAGCGGGCGCGGCTGGCCTGGCTGCGGCTCGAAGGTGCCGTTGGCGATGCCGTCGTCCATCACCGACAAATCGGGCACGTCGAACAACTCGCGCAAGCGGTCGCGCTGCGCCGGCGTGAGCGAGGACTGGAAGGGCTCGTGGTCGGCGAAGGTGAAGGGCAGCGGGATGGGGGTGGTGCTCTCGCTCACCTCCAGCGGCACGCCGTGATTGCGCAGCAGCAGCTGGAACTGCTCGCGGAAATAGTCGCCGAACAGGTCGGGGCGTGTGAGCGTGGTCTCGAACGCGCCGGGGCGCGAGACGAAGCCGTAGCTCAGGCGCGAGTCCGCATGGGCGCTGCTGGTGGTGCGCATGCGCACGCAGGGGTAGAAGGCATGCACCGGCTGCGCCGGCTCGTCGCCGGTCAGAAAGCGATGCAGCGCCTCGTGCAGCCGCGCCACGCCCTGCGCGTAAATGGCCTGAACCTGGGCCAACGCGCTGTCGGCGCTGGTGTGTTGGGTGCTCGGGGCGGTGGGGTGGGACATGTTGGATGGGTGTCGCTGAAGACGTTGCCGATGTTGCCGATGACTCCGATGACCTGCTGCCTGAATGACGCGCTCCGTGGCCTCGGCAGCTTGAAACAAGTTTCGCAAAAGGCTGCAGGGGGCTGTCAACCCATGCCCGCGCCGTCCGGCAGCAATTGCACCTGCAGCCATTGAACCAGAGCCGCCACTTCGGGCCGCCGCATGGCGTCGCTGCGCAAGGCCAGGTGGTAGACGTAGCCGCTGGCCTGCGGCTCGCCCAGCGGCAGCACCAGGCTGCCGTCGGCCAGCAGATGGCGCATCAGCACCATCTGCCCCATCGCCACGCCCATGCCGGCGAGCGCCGCCTGCACCGCCTGGTGGGTGAAGTTGAGGTGCAGCCAGCTTTGCGGTTCCACCATCGGCTGGCGGATCGTGGCGAACCAGCCGGGCCAGGACAGGGCGTCGATGTGCTGCTGGCCGAAGCCTGCCTGGGGGCCCATGCTGCCGACATCGGCAATCAGTGTGGCCCGTTTGAGATCCGCAGGTTTGCGCAAGCCCCCGCGCGCCTGCAACTCGGCCTGCAGGCGCGGGCTGCAAACCGGCGCGATGCGCTCCTCGAACAAGGCGCGGGTGCCCGGCGTGCGGGCCAGCGGGTTGTCGGGATGTACCAGGCGCAGCGCCACATCCTGCCCGGAAGTCTCCAGGTCGGCCATGCGGTCGGAGGCTTCCACGGCGATGTCGACTTCGGGGTGCTCGGCCTGGAACAGCGGCAGGCGTGGCATCAGCCACAGGCTGGCGAAGGAGGGGAAGGTGGTGATGCGCACGCTGGGGCGCTGCGTGCCGCGGCGCAGGGCCGTCACGGTGTCGTCGAGCGCGGTCAGCAGCGGGCGCAAGGCGGCGGCCAGGCGTTCTCCCGCCTGGGCGAGACGGATGCGCGGACCGTCGCGCGTGAACAGCGCCAACCCCACCTCGGCCTCCAGTGCCTGGATCTGCCGACTGAGCGCCGACTGGGTGATGGACAACTCATGCGCCGCGGCGGTGAAGCTGCCCAGGCGCGCGGCGGCTTCGAACGCGCGCAGAAAGCCCGTGTCGATGCGCCGTGTCGGGCGGCGCGGAGGGGTTGGGGTGGTGATCGGCATCGGCGTCCTTCATCATGCGTTCTTTGCATCATAAGAATACGAAATGACCGTTTTTGCAAGCGCCACCTGACGCCTAAGCTTGCATCCAAGATCAACAGAATTCAGGCTGTACAACGACATCTTTCGACTGCACACGACCCTGGAAACGACGGAGTTCATCATGCGCGAATGGAATCAAGATACCCTGCAGGTGCAACGCGCCTGGGTGGCCTTGCAAACCGGTGATTCGCTGCTCTTGCGCGGCGCACTCGGATTGCGAGTGGAGGCGGCCGCGCCGCCCTGCGCGGGGCAGCAGGCGCCGCTGCTGTGGCTGACCGAAGAAGGCGAAGCGGACGATGTGTTCCTGCGCCCGGGCGAAAGCCATGTGCTGCGTGGCCGTGGCCGCGTGGTGGCCAGCGCCTGGGGGCCCATCAATCTGCGGGTGGCGGCGGCAACCTCGCTGGCGACGCGCGCCAGGGTGACCGACCCTCGGCCCATCGACGCCCACCGCAGCACTCAACGCATGCCGAGATCGGCCAGCAGGCCGAGCGTGGGTTCGGCCTGGTTGAGGGTGTAGATGTGCAGGCCGGGCGCGCCACCCGAGACGAGTTGATCGCACAGGTCGGTCACCACCTCGCGGCCGAAGGCGAGGATGCTGGCGCGGTCGTCACCAAAGCTCTGCAGGCGCAGGCGGATCCAGCGCGGCACCTCGGCGCCGCACACCTCTGAGAAGCGCAGCAACTGGCTGGCGTTGGTGATGGGCATGACGCCGGGCACGATGGGCGCGTCCACACCCGCCGCCAGGACGTCGTCAGCGAAACGGAAGTAGGCGTCGCTGTTGAAAAAATATTGGGTGATGGCGGAGTTCGCGCCGGCCTGCATTTTGTCGACGAAATGGCGCAGGTCGTCTTGCGGGCTGCGCGCCTGCGGGTGCACTTCCGGGTAGGCGGCCACCTCGATG
>DAIAZB010000381.1 GCA_027443745.1 Thiomonas sp.
TCGTCCAACCGGGCGAAGGCATCGAGCGCCTTGCGAATCTGGGCGATGGCCAGATCGGATTCGCGGGTGATTTCATTGAACGAGATGCCGAGGTTGGAGCCGGATTCGATCAGGTCGCGCGCCATGCGGGCGATGCGGTCCGCCTCGTCGCCGACACGCTCCAGGTTGGTGATGGTCTTGGAGATGGCCATCAACAGGCGCAGGTCGCGCGCCGTGGGCTGGCGCTTGGCGATGATCTGGGTGACATCGGCGTCGATCTCCACCTCCATCTGGTTCACACGCTTCTCGTTGAGCAGCACGCCGCGCGCCGCCTCGACGTCGAAGTGGCGCAGGGCGTACACCGCCTGCGCGATTTGCGATTCGACCAAGCCTCCCATTTCCAGCACCTGCGTGGAAATGGCACTGATCTCGGCATCGAACTGCGTGGAAATGTGCTTGTCACCCATGGTTGCTCTCCGCATCAGCCGAATCGGCCGGTGATGTAATCCTCGGTTTCCTGGCGCTTGGGCTTGAGGAAGATTTGGTTGGTGTCGCCGAACTCGATCATCTCGCCCAGGTACATGTAAGCGGTGTAGTCCGACACCCTGGCCGCCTGCTGCATGTTGTGGGTGACGATGGCAACCGTATAGTCCTTCTTCAGCTCCGTCACCAGCTCCTCCACCTTGGCGGTGGAAATGGGATCGAGCGCCGATGTCGGCTCGTCGAGCAGCAGCACCTCGGGTTTGATGGAAATGGCGCGGGCGATGCACAGGCGCTGTTGCTGGCCACCCGACAGGCTCATGCCGCTTTGCTGCAGCTTGTCCTTGACCTCGTCCCACAGTGCCGTCTTGGTCAGGGCGCCTTCCACGCGCTCGTCCATTTCGGCGCGCGACAGTTTTTCGTACAGCTTGATGCCGAAGGCGATGTTGTCGTAGATCGACATCGGGAACGGCGTGGGCTTCTGGAACACCATGCCGATCTTCGCGCGCACCAGCGACACATCCTCGCCGGAGGTGAGAATGTTCTGACCGTCGATCAACACCTCGCCCTCGGCCCTTTGGTCAGGGTACAACTCGAACATGCGGTTGAACACCCGCAGCAGCGTCGACTTGCCGCAGCCCGAGGGCCCGATGAACGCGGTGATCTGGTTTTGCGCAATGTCCAGGCTGACATTCTTGATCGCCTTGTATTTGCCGTAGTAGAAATTAAGGTTGCGCACCGACAAGCGTGCCGGTGGCGAATTGACCTGGGCAGCTGGAGTATTCATGGTTCAGTCTTTCTTCCCGATCAGCAGACGGGCCGTGATGTTGATGAGCAGGACGCCGCCCGTGATGATCAGAACACCCGCCCAGGCGAGCTGCTGCCAATTGGTATAGGGGCTCATGGCGAATTTGTAGATGGTGACCGGCAGGCTGGCCATGGGCTGGGACAGGCCGGCGGTCCAGAACTGGTTGTTCAGCGCGGTAAACAGCAGGGGCGCAGTTTCACCCGCGATACGCGCCAACGCCAGCATGATGCCGGTGAGAACCCCGGCACGCGCCGCGCGCAGGATGACCACCGACACCACCTTCCACTTCGGCGCGCCCAGGGCATAAGCCGCCTCGCGCAAGGAACTCGGTACCAGGCGCAGCATGTCCACGGTGGTTCGCACCACCACGGGAACGACCATCAGCGCCAGTGCCGCAACGCCGGCCCAGCCGGAAAAGGTGTGGGTGTTGGCGACGATGAGCGCATAGACGAACAGACCGATGACGATGGACGGCGCGGACAGGAGAATGTCGTTGATGAAATCCGTGGCGCGGCCGAAAGCCGTCTTGCCGCCGTATTCCGCCAGATAGACACCGGCCATGACGCCAACGGGCGTACCCAGCAGCGTGGCTGCTCCGGTCATGAGCAGCGAGCCATAGATGGCGTTGAGCAGGCCGCCATTTGGGGAATCGGGTGGGGGTGTCATTTGCGTGAACACCGACACGCTCATGCCGCCCAAGCCTTGCGCCAGAACGGAATACAGAATCCAGACCAGCCAGACCATGCCGAACAACATCGCCGCCATCGCCAAGGTCAGCACCACGGCGTTGATGATCTTGCGCTTGCGAAAGCGCTGCAGGCGAAAGTCCCGTTGCAAAGGGGGCATGGTGGCGCTCATGTCCGGCTCCCCTCGAACCGACCCAGGCGTCGGAGCAAGAGCTTGGACAGCCCCAGCACCAGGAAGGTGATGAAAAACAGCACCAGACCGAGATAGAACAAGGCAGCCTGATGCTCGGTGGAGGCCTCGGCAAACTCGTTGGCCAACACCGAAGTGATGGTATTGGCCGCGTCGAACAGCGAGGCTCCGTTGAAATGGCTGGTGTTGCCAACGATGAAGGTCACGGCCATGGTCTCCCCCATCGCCCGCCCCAGGCCGAGCATGATGCCGCCGATGACGCCGGTTTTCGTGTAGGGCAGCACCACGTTGCGCATGACTTCCCAAGTGGTGCAGCCCACGCCGTAGGCCGACTCCTTGAGCATGGGCGGCGTGGTCTCGAACACATCGCGCATCACCGAAGCGATGAAAGGAATGATCATGATGGCCAGAATGATGCCCGCAGCCAGCAAGCCAATGCCCACGGGCGGCCCCTGGAACAGGGCGCCAAGCAACGGCACATCACCGAACCAGTTCTGCAGCCGTGTTTGCACATAGTTGGAGAACAGCGGCGAGAACACCAGCAGGCCCCACATACCATAGACGATGGATGGAATGGCAGCCAGCAACTCGATCGCGGTGGCCAATGGCCGGCGCAGCCAGCGCGGCGAAAGCTCAGTGAGGAACAGGGCGATACCGAAGCTCACGGGAACGGCAATCAACAGAGCAATGAGCGAGCTGAGCACGGTACCGTAAATCATGGTGAACCCGCCGAACACATGATCGACCGGGTTCCACTGGCTCGTGACGAGAAACTTCAGACCGAAAGTCTGGATGGCGGGCCATGCGCCGATGAACAGGGACACGATGATGCCGGCCAGTGCCAGCAAGGTGATAAACGCGGCCAGCCACGCTGCGGCGCCGAACAATGAATCGCCGAGGCGGCCAGGACTCCGGCGCTGTCCCATCTGGGCTCGACCGACGACCACCCGCGAAACAAGTTCGATATCTGCGGAAGAGGATGTCACGGACATGGCGGGGTCTTTCATGCGCGAAAACCGGCTTGCATTGGCACGAGGCCAAGCGAGCCGGCTTTAGGGATCAAGGACGTTTTCAGTTCTTCCACACGGTCTGGCCTGCGGTCGTCTTGATGCCAGACCATTCCTTGCGGATTTGCGCCTTCACCGAGTCTGGCATCGGGATGTATTGCAGTTGCTCGGCAATCGCATCGCCTTTGTCGAACCCGAAGTTGAAGAACTTCAGCACCGCATCGGTCTGTTCGGGCTTGTCGGACACTTTGTGCACGAGCACGAAGGTGCCACTGGTGATGGGCCAGGCGGTGGCGCCGGGCTGGTTGGTCAGAATCTGGTAGAACGACTTGGCCCAGTCAGCGCCCGCTGCAGCGGCCTTCACGTTGGCGTCCGTGGCGGCAACAAACTTGCCGTCGGCGTTCTGCAACTCGACCATCGCCATGTTGTTGGACTTGGCGTAGGCCACTTCCACATAACCAATGGAATTGGGCAGGCGCTGCACGAAGGCCGAAACGCCCTCGTTACCCTTGCCGCCCACGCCAACCGGCCAATCGACCGTGGTGCCGAACTTGTACTTCTCGGCCCACTCCTTGTTGACCTTGCTCAGGTAATTGGTGAAGCCGAACGAGGTGCCCGAAGCATCGGCGCGGCGCACCACGGCGATTTGCGCATTCGGCAACTTCGCGCCCGGGTTCAGCTTGGCGATGGCTGGGTCGTTCCATTTGGTGATCTTGCCCATGTAGATGTCGGCCAGCGCGGCGCCGTTGAGCTTGAGCTCACTGCTCTTGATGCCTTCGATATGCACCACCGGCACGATGCCACCCACCGCGGTGGGCCATTGCACCAGGCCGTCTTTGGCGAGTTGCTCATCGGTCAGCGGCATGTCCGAGGCGCCGAAATCCACCGTCTTGGCGAGGATCTGCTTGATGCCCGCGCCAGAGCCCACCGACTGGTAGTTCAAGCGGCCGCCGCCGGCTTTCTGGTAGGCATCGGCCCATTTGGAATACAGCGGGTTGGCGAAGGATGATCCGGCGCCTGTGACATCCAGCGCGAAAGCGCCGGCCGAGGTGGCCAGCGCAGCGCCGGCGATCAAGCTTTTGAACAATATCTTCATGACTTGTGCTCTCCCGAGGTTGATGTGCGCACCGCGTGATACACGCTGGTACAAGCCAACACTCTAAGCAGAGAATATGACAAAACAATGAACGTCATGGTCGTTCGCAGATGTATCAATCGTGAGTTAACGTCACTTCCGCTGCCGTAGCAACAAACGCGCCGTGATATTGATCAGCAGCACCACGCCGATCACGATGAAAGCCGCCGCATAGGCCAAGGCATGCGCCGAGGCGAATGGCTGGTTGATGAAGCTCCAGATCACATAAGTGAGGTAGCCAATCGGCTCGTGGGTGAGTTGGCCATTCCACAAGTAGTTGGACCAGCCAGCGGTGTAGATCAACGGCGCCGTTTCGCCCACCGAAATGGCCAGTGCCAGGAGCACGCCGGTGATCACACCCGAACGTGCCGCCGGCAGCAGCACCTTGAACACGACCTGCGGCTCCTTGCAACCCAGGGCATACGCCGCCTCACGCAGGCTGGGCGGGTTTTGCCGCATCGCCAGTTCAGTAAACCGCGCGATATAGGGCACGATCAACATGGCCAGGGTGATGGCCCCAGCAAGCGCCGAGAATTGCCAGCCCATTTCCTCCACCAGCGTGACGTAGCTGAAATAACCCAGCACGATGGATGGCACACCCGTGAGCACATCGGCAAGGAAACGCACCAAACGTCCCCAGGTTCCGGCGCCATATTCGGCCAGATACACACCAGCGAGCACGCCAATCGGCGCGGCGAACAACAAAGCGCCACCGCTGAGGACCAAGGTGCCTTCAATGGCATTCAGCAAACCGCCGCTGATGCCATTGGTCACCTGGGAGAACACCGTCCAGTTCAGCGCCTG
>DAIAZB010000382.1 GCA_027443745.1 Thiomonas sp.
GTAGAGCAGTTCGGAGGCGGGCAGCTCGAACGCAATCGACAGCACCGCCAGCAGCCAGGCGTAGAACAGCGGCCCGGCCAGAAGCGGCAGATGCACATGGCGCAGGGTTTGCGTGCGCGTCAGTCCATGCACCCGCGCGGCATCGGCCAGCGAGCGGTGCAACTGCGCCACCGGCCCCAGCAGCACGCGGCTGGTGGCCGGCACCGCCAGCGCCACATAGGCCATGCCCAGCAGCAGGCTGCCGCCATACAGCGGCGCGTAGGGCTGGTTGTAGGCCTGCAGGTAGGCGGCCGCCAGCACGATGAGCGGTAGCGCCATCATCGCCAGCAGGGTGATGTCGAGCATGCGGCCCACCCGCCCCGGGCGGGCAATCAGCCAGGCGATCGGCAGGGCGATGCACACGGTCAGGCTGGCCGCCACCAGCGCCAGTTGCAGCGAATAGCGGATGGCAGCAAGCAATGGAGTGAGCGAAGCGGCAATCTGCGCCCAACCGGCCTTCGGCCACGCCACGCCGAGCGCCGCGAAAGTGGGTAAAGCCAATGCAAACAAGGCCAGCGCCAAGAGCAAAGCGCCATGCAGCAGTTGGTGACTGGTTTGCAGCCGCACCCGCGCCGCAGGCCGGTGCTTGGCGCCCAGGGTTTGATGCTGGCTGGCGCGCCGCCCCACGCGACTCTGCAGCACCAGTGCGGGCAGCACCAGAGCCAGCAGCAGCCAGGACGTGGCCGCCGCCAAGGGGAAGTTCAGCGGCATGCCGTTCACCGCCTGATCGATGGCATACGTGCCCATGGTGAAGCCGCTGCTCGCTCCCAACGTGGCCACCACCGCAAAGTTGCGCAGCGACTCGGCGTAGGCCATGGCGAAGCCGGCGGACAGTGCCGGCAGCAGCGCGCTTAGCCCCAGGCGCAGCCGCCACAGACGCGACAGGCCGTGCACCCGCGCGGCTTCCTGCAGCGCGGCGCTGCTGTGGCGCAGGCTGCCTTGCGCCACCAGAAAAACATAGGGCACGACCTTGAGGGTCAGGGTGAGGATGATGCCCACCGGGCCCAGCAGCCGTTGCGCGGCGTGCAAGGCCATGGGCCACGCCGCCAGCGGGCCGATGGGCGCGGCCAGCAGCATCCAGCCCGAGGCGAGGAAAAAGTCCGGGAAGATGAGCAGCAGCCACGCCCCGGCTTCGATCCAGCCGCGTCCGCGCAGATCGGTGCGCTCGCGCAGCCAGGCCAACCACAGGCCGAAGGGCAGCGAAAGCACGCCCACGGTGAGCGCCACCCACAGCGAGTTCCACAGTGCATGCAATGCATAGCCGTGGAAGGCGTGGCGCAGCGGGGCAAGCGTTGGCCGCAGATCACCCTGCAGGACATGCGGCAGGAATGCCGTGAGCAAGAAGCCCAGCAGGGGATAGGCCCACAGCGCGGCAAAGGCCACGGTGGCCAGCAGCAAGCCGATACGCAAGGCCCCGCGGCCTCCAGCGGCGCGCGTGCCGCCGGGTGCGCGCATCGACAGCAAGGCGGGTTCGGGCCGCCAGCACAGCTCTGGATTGCGGGCAGTCATGGGCGTGGTGTTCAGCGCGCGCTCGGTGAAGGGTCAGCGGGCGATGTGCGCGGTGAACCAGTCGATCACTTGCGGCTCCTGCGACCCCCACTGCGCCGGGTCGAGCACCAGCGGCTGTACCGTGCCGAGCAGCTTCAGGCCGGGCAGCGCGGCGGTGCCGTCGATCAGGGGCCGGTAGTTGGAGTCGGCATCGGGGTCGCCCTGCTGCATCGCGGCTTGCCCTGCGGGCGACAGCACCCATTGCACGAAGCGCCGCGCCTGCTGTTGCAGCGTGCCCGACACCTGCTTGCCGATGGCCAGGTCGGACGGCAACACGGTGGCAGGTGCGGGCGTGGCGATGTGCAGCACGGGCATCTCGTGCAGGAAGCCGATGGCCGCCGAGCTCTGCACCATGGCGGCGGCGATCTGGCCGTACTGCAGCGCGCGCAGGGTCACGCTGTTGGTGGGAAACACCTTCAAGCCGTTGGCTTTGAGACGCTCGAAATAGGCCTTGCCCGGCTTGTCCCCCAGATGTTGCAGCAGGCCCGCGACCAGCGGATAGGTGGGGCCGGAGATGGCCGGGTTGTCCATGCCGACCTTGCCGCGCAGCGCGGGCCGGGCGAGGTCGGCCCAGGTCCTGGGCCAATCGGCCTGCGCGATGGTCTTGGGGTTGTAGAGGACGACCCCGGCATAGGTCACGCCCACCGGCTGCCAGCAATGGTTGGGCGGCACGAGTTGCCGGCCCAGCGCCGTGTAGCGCACGACAGGTGTCCAGCCGCATTGCAGCAGGCCTTGCGTGGCGAAGGTCTGCATTGCCTGGTTGCCGTCCAGCCAGAGCACGTCCCACTGCGGGTTGCCGCTCTCGGCCTGAACCCGCGCCAGCAACGGGCCGGTGCTGAGGTGAATGAGGTTGACGGGAATGCCGGTGGCCTGGGTGAAGGCTTGCGCGACATGCTGGTCGTAGCCCATCGCGCCATAGACGGTGAGGGTGGCGGCTTGTGCTTGGGCGCAGGCGCCAAGGCCGAGGAGCGTGGCCGTGGCAAGCTGGCGTGCAATGCGGCGAGCCAGCTTGCGTGTGCGGCGTGATGTCGAGGCCATGGTCGTCATTGATCGTTCAGGCGAAATCGCACCCCAATGGTGAAGGCCATGGTTTTGCCTTGCAGCACACGGGGTGTGACGGGATAGGGGGCGTTGCGCACGGCATCGAGCGCGGCGTGGTCGAGCGGGCCGGCACCGCTGGACGTGACCACGCGCAAGTGGCTGACGACGCCGTCGCGAAAGTCGAAACCCACCAGCGTCTTGCCGGAGAGCCGCATCAGGCGCGCGGCTTGCGGATAGCGCACTGCCGCCTGGATGGCGCTGCGCAATGCGGCCTCGAAGCTGGCCTGGATCGAGGCGATCTCAGGTGCCGGGGGTACGGGCGGCTGCGGCGGAGCAGGCGGCGTGGGGGCCGCCACCGGCATCGCCGGTTGGGTGTCGGGCGCCGGTGCGGGCGGAGCCTGCACCTTGGGGCTGGGAGGCGCAGGCTGCACCTCGGGTTGGGGCCGCGGCCGTGGCAACGCCTTGTGCACCACCGGTCTGGGCTTTGGCATCGCCTTGGGAACCGGCTTGGGCTCAGGCGGCTTGGGCACGGGCGGAGCGAGCGTCTGGGGCGCCGGCTTCGGCGCGTCGAGCACGATCTGCATCGGCGCGGGCGGCGGCGACGTCACGTCGTGATCGGCCAGCCCGAGCAGCGCACCGACGATGACGACCTCCAGCAGCAGCGCAGCGCCCGCCGCCAGCGGCCAGCGCTGCGCGTCATGCGGCTCACGCCAAGGCTGCGGGCCCTGCTGCAGCACGGCGCTCATGAGCCGCTGCCCCCGCCCTGGCGCGCCG
Organism: Thiomonas sp.; assembly: GCA_027443745.1. The sequence goes on from DAIAZB010000382.1 coordinate 3,403, forward strand.
CCAGGCCGATCTTGGTCACACTCGCCTTGCGGCAAGCGTCCATCACCGCCATGAGCTGCTGCAGCGAGGTGTCTTTGTCACCGGCCAGGGTCACCTGCAACTGGTCGGGGTGCTGCTGGCGTTCGAGCAGGGCTGTGAGCTGGGCTGGGGTCAGCGTCTTCTGGTGGAGATGAATCACGCCGGCCTTGTCCACCGCCAGGGTGATCTGCGCCTTGGGCATGGCCTGGGCGGTGGCGCTGGTGGGCAGGCGCGAGGCGATGCCGGCGTCGGGAATCATGTGCAGCGTCACCATGATGAAGAACACCAGCAGGAAAAACATGATGTCGATCATCGGAATGATCTCGATGCGGG
>DAIAZB010000383.1 GCA_027443745.1 Thiomonas sp.
GACACGGTGGACGGTGAATTCACCACGGTGGACGATGTGGCGCAGGTGGCGTTGTTCCTCGCCGCCTTCCCCACGGCTGCGCTCACCGGGCAATCGGTCATCGTCAGCCACGGCTGGTGCATGCAATGAGCACCAAGAGCAAGACTGCTCCGACACGCGCACGCACGCCACGCAACACCGTGGCTGCCGCGCTGAACGCCGCGGCGGTGCCCAAGCCCGAACCGGCTCCAGTGCCAGGCGGGCCGGTGGCGAAGGCGCCAGCGAAAGCGGCACGCTCGCCCGCCCGCCGCGTCGGCACGGCCCTCGATGCTGCGCAGGCCGGGTCGGCTGCGGTCGCGCCCACTGGCTCGAAGCCTCTGCTCGCACGCGTCGCCGCGTACGAGCACATCGCGCTGGTGCTGCAGGGCGGCGGCGCCCTAGGGGCCTACCAGGCCGGGGTGGTGCAGGGGCTGGCGGAAGCCGGCATCCAGCCCACCTGGGTGGCAGGCATTTCCATCGGCTCCATTCACAGCGCCATCATCGCCGGCAATCCGCCGCATTTGCGGGCGTCGCGCCTGCGCGAGTTCTGGCACCGCGTGACACAGCCGCCGGTGCTGCCGCCCACGCTGTGGGAACAGGAACCCTGGGTGTCGCTGCTGCCGGAGGACGCGCTGCCGTGGATGGCGCCGCTGCAGAGCCTGCGCGCACTGGCCGAGGGGCAAAAGGGGTTCTTCGTGCCGCGCGCCCTGCCTGGCATCGGTCCCGATCAGGCCAGCGTCTACGACACCACGCCGCTGCGCGCCACGCTGGAGGAACTGGTGGATTTCGACCGGCTCAACAACGGCGAGATGCGCGTTTCGGTTGGCGCGGTGAACGTGCGCACCGGCAACCTGGAGTATTTCGACACCACCGAACAACGCCTGGGCCCGGAGCATTTCATGGCCTCGGGGGCGCTGCCCCCCGGCTTCCCGGCGGTGCGCATCGGCGACGATCTGTACTGGGACGGTGGCCTGGTGTCCAACACCCCCCTGACGCAGGTGCTGGGCGGACACCCCCATGCCCACACCCTGGTGTTCCAGGTGGATTTGTGGAGCGCCCAGGGCGATGCGCCGCGCAATTTGAGCGAGGTGGGTGAACGGGTGAAGGACATTCAATACTCCAGCCGCACCCGGGCCGTGACCGACATCCTGGAGCGGGCGCACGAGCAGCGCAGCATCCTGCGCAGCCTGCTGGCGCAAATCCCGCGGACCGACCGCACGCGCGATTCGCTATGCAGCCAGGTGGAGGAGATGGCGCGCGACAAGCGCTACAACGTCATCCATCTGATCTACAAGGACAAGCCCTACGACGGCCAGGACAAGGACTTCCAGTTCGGCCGCGCCACCATGCGCGCCCACTGGAACAGCGGCCTGCAAACCGTGCAACGCACCCTCGCGCACACCCACTGGTTCGACCTGCCCAGCGCCGATCGCCCCTTCGTCACGCACGACGTGCACCGGCAGGACGCGGTGGACTGAACCACTACTGCCCTTCCCGGCGCTCCGCCTCACATCGCCGCGACGCCGTCTGCCTCGCCCTGCTTGCGCACTTTCATCGCCGCGATGCGTGCCAGCGCCGCGGCGCGGCTGTCGACCTTGGGCAGCTCGGCGCGCAGCTCAGTGAGAAAACGGCTGGGCTCGGGACTGCGGCTGCTGCGGCCGGCGGCGCGGCGCTTGCGGCAGTGGCTCAGCACCAGGGTCTGGCGCGCGCGCGTCACGCCCACATACATCAGGCGGCGTTCTTCCTGCAGGCCGGTGTCGGTGAGGGGCCTGTCATCGGTGAAAAACGGCAGCAGCCCCTCCTCGCATCCGGCCAGCATCACGTGCTGCCACTCCAGGCCCTTGGCGGCGTGCAGGGTGGAGAGGACCACGGCATCTTGCTGGTCGCCGCGCTCGGCGAGCTGGGTGATGAGCGCCACCATCTGCGCCATTCGCTTCAGGCTGGCACCGTCTTCTTCGGACTTGCGCGCGATCCAGTCGCAGAAATCACCCACGTTGCTCCAGCGCTGGCTGGCCTCGCGGTCGTTCTCCGCCGATTCGCGCAGATGCGCCTCGTAGCCGATGGCCGCGAGCAACTCGCGCAGCAAGGGGCCGGCGGGCTCGGTGCGTTCGCGCCAGTCGATGTCGTGCATCAGGCGGGCGAATTCGCGCAGGCCTTCGGCGTGGCGCGCACCGACGACGCCGGGCAGGGCCTCGCGGAACAGTGCGTCGAACAGCGACACCTTCCACTGCGTGGCGAATGCGCCCAGGCTCTTGAGCGTGGCCGCGCCGATGCCGCGCTTGGGCGTGGTGACGGCGCGCAGGAAGGCGGGATCGTCGTCGGGGTTGGCCAGCAGGCGCAAGTAGGCGCACACGTCCTTGATCTCGGCACGCTCGAAAAAACTCTGGCCGCCGCTGACAACGTAAGGAAGGTTGGCGCGGCGCAGCGCCTGCTCGATGGGGCGGCTCTGGTGATTGGCGCGATACAGCACGGCGATGTCCGACAGCTTCGCGCCGCGCCCGCCGCGCAGCGCCTGGATGCGGGCGACGATGCGCTCGGCCTCGTCGTCGTCGCTGTCAGCCTCGCGCACCTCCACGGCGTCGCCCTCGCCGTGGTCGCTCCACAGGCTTTTGGGGTAGAGCTTGGGGTTGGCGGCGATCACCGCATTGGCGGCGCGCAGGATGGCGCTGGTCGAGCGGTAGTTCTGCTCCAGCTTGATGACCTCCAGCGCGGGATAGTCCAGCGGCAACTGCCGCAGGTTGTCGAGCGTGGCGCCGCGCCAGCCGTAGATGCTCTGGTCGTCGTCGCCCACCGCGGTGAAACGGCCTTGCGTGCCCGCCAGCAGCTTGAGCAACTGGTACTGCGCGTCGCTGGTGTCCTGGTATTCGTCGACCAGCAGGTAGCGCAGACGCGCGTTCCAGCGCTCGCGCACGTCCGCGTGCTGCTGCAGCAGGCGCAGGGGCAGCACCATCAGGTCGTCGAAGTCCACCGCCTGGTAGGCGTTGAGCTGCTCGGCGTAGCGCAGCCAGACCTTGGCCGCCTGCGCGTCTTCCGGCGTCTGCGCCTGGCGCGCGGCATCGTGCGGGTCGAGCAGCGCGCTTTTCCACTGGCTGATGCGCCACTGCCAACTGCGGGCGAGCTTGGCGTCGGTGGTGCCGCCGGCCTCGCGCAGCAGGCTGCCGACGTCGTCGCTGTCGAGGATGGAGAACTGCGGCTTCAGGCCCAGCGCCTGGCCGTCCTCGCGCAGCATGCGCACGCCCAGCGCGTGGAAGGTGGCGATGACCATGCCCTGCGCCGCCTTGCGGTCGTCGAGCAGAACTTTGGCACGCTCGCGCATTTCAGCGGCGGCCTTGTTGGTGAAGGTGATGGCGGCAATTTCAGTGGGCGCATAGCCAGCCTGGAGCAGGCGCGCGATCTTGTGGGTGATGACACGGGTCTTGCCGCTGCCGGCGCCGGCGATCACCAGGCAAGGGCCGCCGAGATGCGAGACGGCACGTTCCTGGGCAGCGTTGAGCATGGAGGTTTGGGATGGAGCGAGAGCGAATGGGGGAAGCCCCGACCCGGGCGGCCGGGTTCGGCGCCGGTGTCGCGGCTGGCGGCTAGGACCAGTCCGGCCGCGAACGATAAGGCTCGTCGGCGGGGATGAAGTCGTGTTCGGCACGGCCCTCGTCGCACCACTGGCGCACCGCCGGCACGTCGAGCACGCGGCGGGCATAGGCCGCGGCAAAGTCGGGCAACTTGGGGACATAGGTGCGGAAGCGGGCGCAGACCGGCGCATAGAACGCATCGGCCGCGCCGAAGGCGCCGAACAGGAACGGGCCGCCACTGGCACGCAGCGCGCCATCCCACAAGGCGCAGATGCGGTCGATGTCGCGCTGCACTGCCAGATTCCAGCCCAGGCCTGGACATTCGGCCTCGATGTTCATCGGCATCTGCTGGCGCAGGGACTGGAAGCCCGCGTGCATGGCCGCGCACAGCACGCGGGCGCGGGCGCGCTGCGCGGCATCGGCAGGCCAGATGGCATGCTGCGGAAAACGCTCGGCCAGGCACTCGACGATGGCCAGGGTGTCGGGCACGACGAGGTCGCCATCCAACAGCACGGGGACGGTCTGTGTCGGCGTGATGGGCGCCAGCGCGGCGTAGAACTCGGGGCTGTCCAGGCGCAGCTTGCGCTCGGCAAAGGCAATGCCGAAGTGGCGCAGCAAGACCCAGGGCCGCATCGACCAGGACGAGTAATTCTTGCTGCCGATGATGAGGGTGAACATGGACTGCGCGCCTTCAGCGCCCGGCGGTGGCGCGCAGTTGGCTGTAGCGCGTCTCGGGGTCGCGCCCGGACAGGTAGTCCGGGGCGATGGACTCCAGGCCGTAGGGTCGGGTCACGCCGAGTTCGGGGGCAAAACCCGGAAACTGGCCGCTGGCGACGTTGGGCACACGCATGGAGTCGAGGTTGTCGCGGCTCATCAGCGGCTCGCCGGGGGCGCATTCCATCAGCAGCGCCGTGAGTCTGGCCAACGGCGCGGGCAGCGCGATGACCGGACGGCCCCGACCTTGGTTGATGTCCGCCCACTGGCCCGAGAGCTTGACCAGTTCGGCCAGCGTGTAGACCTGTGGGCCGGTGAGTTCGTAGGTCTTGCCGATGGTGGCATCGGCCTGCGGTCCGATGAGCGTGTGCTGCATGGCCTGGACCAGGTCGCCGGCATACACCGGGGCGAAACGTGCGTTCGCCCCGCCCAGAAGCACCACCGGCAACAGCCGCTGCAAGCGGACGAACAGGCTGAGGAAGTTGTCGCCTGGGCCGAACACCACCGAGGGCCGCAGGATGGTCCAGCGCAGGCCGTCCTGCGCGCGCACCGCGGCTTCGCCGTCGCCCTTGGAGCGCAGGTACATGGAGGGGCCGTTCGGATCGGCACCGATGGCGCTGACATGCACCAGACGGCTGGCGCCGCTGGCCATGCAGGCGGCGGCCAGGTTTTGCGGCAGGCGCACATGGGCACGGGCGAAGTCGCCGCCATAAGGCTTGCCGCCGCGGCCGTGAAGGATGCCGACGAGGTTCACCGCTGCGTCCTGCCCGTGCATGAGGCGCTCCAGCGTGGCAGGGTCGAAGGTGTCGATCTGCACCACGTCCACCGTGGGCAGGGGCAGCAGATGCTTGGCCCGTTCACGCCGCCGCGTGGGCACCAGCACCCGGCAACCCGCCGCGCTCAGGCGCGCCACGAGTTGCGAACCGATGAAACCCGAACCCCCGAAAACCACGATGTTCTGCATCGATATCCCTATGAGCTGTTTGCTTGCGCACGTTGAACGCCGACGGCCTGCTGCGTGCTGATACGGTTGGCCGTATCCCGGGTCGCAGGCAATCAGGGCAGCGCTTCGACGTCGGCCTGCTGCTGCGCTTGCGGCCCCACCTGGCCCAGACGCGATTTTAAGGATTGCGGCTGGCCGGTGAGCAGGGCCGCGTACACCGTGGCATTGGCCAGCACATGCTTGACATAGTCGCGCGTTTCGGGAATCGGAATGTTCTCGGTAAAGATGGCTCCGGACAGGTCGGGCTGGTCGGGCAGGCCCATGTTGCGCCAGCGCGCCGGGCGCCCCGGGCCGGCGTTGTAGCCCGCCGCGGCCAGCGCCTCGGAGCCGTCGAAGCGCTGCAGCAGCATGTCGAGATAGGCCGAGCCCAGGGTGACGTTGGTGTTGACATGGGCGATGCGGTCGGGGGCGTAGTCGCCCATGCCGATCTTGTTCGCCACCCAGCGCGCCGTGGCCGGCATGAGTTGCATCAGCCCGTTGGCGCCGACCCAGGAGCGAATGCCGGCAATGAAGCGCGACTCTTGCCGGATGAGGCCGAACAGGAAGGCCTCGTTCACGTTGGTGGATTTCGCCGCAGCGCCAATGGCGTCGCGGTAGGGCATGGCGTAGCGCTGCGACCAGTCGACCCCGCCCTTGACGCGCTCGCTGGTGTTGATGCACAGCAGCCAGACCTGCTGGTTGCAAGCCACTTGCGCCGCGGCCTGCAATTGCTCGTTGCTCAAGCCGCGCAGGGTGAAGTTCCACTCGCGCACCGCCGGGGTGTAGAGGTTGAGCTGGAACAGCGCCAGCGCGCGCTGGAAACCGGGCTGCCGGGCCTGGGCCTGCACGTCTTGCGCCAGCGGCGTGGGCAGTGAAGCCGGCAGGCTGATCTTCATCCCCAGCGCCTCGGTGGCCAGTTGACCGTAGTAGCTCCACGGGCTGGCCACCTGCGCGAACAGCGCCTGGGCCTCGATGGGATGGCCGAGTTCGCGCTGTGCCATCGCGTGCCAATACGTCCAGTCGGGGCGCTGCGCATCGGCTCCGGTGAGCTGGCGGCTGGCCTGCTCGACCAGCGCCCAGTCATGCGCCCGCAGGGCCGCGCGCACCATCCATTCCAGGGTGGAGTCGGCGGGGCGGTAGTCGGGGTCGATGCGCCGCGCCTGGGAGAACCACATGGCGGCGTTGGGCGAGAGTTGCAGCGCGCCGCTGCGGGCTGCACGGTAGGCGATGGCAGCGCGGTCTTCGATCGGCAGTGCCGTGAAGCTGCCCAGCAGCAGACGCATGGTCTGTTCCGGGTCCTGCTGCCCCAGCCGCAGGAGTGCCAGCACCAGAAACTGGCGATGCAGGGTGCCACGCGGCACCCCCTGGCGCGCGTCGTTCAGCACCAGGCGCAAGGGGTTGCGGGCGGCGGCGTCGATGCCTTGCCAGGCGCCGACCGGCAGGTTCGGGGCGAAGCTCAAGGCGGCCTTGAATTGCTCGTCCTCGAAAAACCGCCGCAGGCGCAGCCAGAGTTGATGCTGGCTGATCTTGCCCGCCCCCAGCAGGCTGCGGGCGGCGCTGTTGCAGCCGGCACCGCCGTATTTCTGCCCGGTCCAGAGTTTGAGCACCTCGGCGCTGGTGTCGCGGTTCCGGGTCTCGAACTGGCGCTGCAGGTCGTAACACTGCACCTGCGGGTCGTCGCGCATGATGAAGTCGGGGTAGACCTTGGCAAAATCGTCCCAGTCCTGGCGCCGGCCGAGTTCGAGCAGCCAGTCGTTGCGCAGGCGGTCGAGCACATAGGTGTTGGGGTAGCGCTGCGCAAAACGGTCGAAATCGGCCTGGGTCATGCGCATCAGGTCGGGCTGGGTCGCCCAGTACGCCACCCAGGGTTCGAGCAGATTGCCGCGCAACTGCGACAGCGCGTCCTGGGCCGGCTTGGGGTCGCCGCGCTGGAAGCCTTGCGAGGCTTGCAGGATGAGCTGGTCGGCGGCGTCGTTGGCGAAAGGCTGGCTGGCCGTCTGCATGGTGTCGGGGGCGCTGGCCGGCATCTGTGCCCGGGCCGTGCCCCCCGGGACGGCAAGGGGCAGGAGGCCCAACGCCAGGCTGAACACCAACAGCCCCAACCGGGACCATCCTCCCCGCCGCGGGAGACGCTTGGGCGAGGGCACAATAGGCAAGACCATGTCGGAAAACTCCATAGACCGAAGCTTAGCGTGAGCCCCTCCTCCCTGACACCCATTCCCCGCGAAAGCGCAGGTGAAGACCGTGCCGCGCTGCGCCGCGCCCTCATCGCGCGGCGCGAACAGCTGCCCGACCGCCGTGCAAAGGAAGCCGCACTCACCGCCGCCGTGGTGCGCACCGTCGCGGCGATCGAACCCCGCTGCCTTGGGGCCTATTGCGCCACGCGCGGCGAGTTCGACCCGATGCCCGCGCTGCGGCAACTGGCGCAAGCCCTGCCCGACATGCAATTCGCCCTGCCGGTGGTGGATGCGGTGACACGGCAGATGCGCTTCATGGCCTGGGCGCCGGACGCGGCGCTGCAAGCCGGGGCCTACGGCATTGCCGTGCCGGTGGACCAAAGCCGCAGGGTGGAGCCCGATGCCCTGCTGGTGCCCTGCGTCGGCTTCGCCCCGGCCGGACTGCGCCTGGGCTATGGCGGCGGCTACTACGACCGCTACCTGGCCGGCCGGGGCGACGTCCACACCATCGGCCTGGCCTTCGATCTCTGCCAACTCGAGGCGCTGCGCGCCGAACCACACGACCACCTGCTCGACCTCATCCTCACCGAAACCGGCAGCTTCGGCCTGGGAGCCGGCCTGCCGGGCGACGAGGAACCTTGAGCCGCCCCGCGCCCATCCATCCGCAGCCGCTGGCGCGCAACGCCGAGGGCCAGCCCGGCAGCGCAGGCGCGGGCGACGGGGCGCTGGGCCGGGCGCGCACCGTGTTCCTCGATGGCTGCGGCCTGCTCGACGCGCCCCCGGCCTGGGCTGGGAGGCGGCAGTTCGTGGTGCTGGAGACAGGCTTCGGCCGGGGCACCCGCTTCCTCGCCACCTGGCAAGCCTGGCTGGCCGATGCGGCGCGCCCCGACACGCTGCACTGCGTCTGCGTGGAGTGGCATCCCCTTGCGGCCACGGACCTGATCGCGGCCTGCACCGACTCGTCACTGCTGCCCCTGGCGCACCAGCTCGCCGGCGCCTGGCCGCCCGCCATGCGCGGGCTGCACCAACTGCAATTCGCCGCCGGGCGCGTCAAGCTCACGCTGGCTCTGGGCGACGCGAGCGAGCTGCTGCCGCGGCTCGACCTCGGCGCCGATGCCATCTACCTCGGCGGCCTCACCGCCCTGGGCAACCCGGCCCTGCGGGACCCCGGCGTCATCAAGGCCGCGGCCCGGCTGGCGCGACCCGGTGCGCGCCTGGCCAGCGCCAGCGTGGACCCTGCGCTGTGCGCCACGTTGCGACAAGCCGGATTCACACTGCGCAAACTGCCATGCGAAAACACCCGAGCCGAGCGCCTGCAAGGCGTGTATGCGCCGCGCTGGCGAACACGGCGCTTGGAGCCGCGCGACGCTGCAACAGGGGTCGAGCGTCGCGCCCTGGTCATCGGCGCGGGACTGGCGGGAGCGGCAAGCGCGCAAGCCCTGGCCAGGCGGGGCTGGACGGTGGACGTGCTCGACGCCGGCTGCGCTGCGGCAGGCGCCTCGGCACTGCCGGCCGGGTTGGCGCATGCGCGCATCTCCGCCGATGATGATCGCCTCGCCCGTCTCGGCCGCGCCGGCCTGGCGGCCCTGGTCGCCGCCCTGCCCGGATCCGGGCGCCATGCCCTGTGGCAGGGGGGTGGACTGCTGCTGGCGGAACCAGACTCCGCCCTGCCCGACCTTGCCGCCATCGCCACCGCCCTGGCGCTTCCGTCCAGCGTCGCCGAGGTCGTGGACGCCGGCGAAGCGAGCCGGCGCACAGGCGCGCAAGTCGATC
>DAIAZB010000384.1 GCA_027443745.1 Thiomonas sp.
ACACGTCGCGCTTTCGAGCGTTTGCTGAAATGCGGTCACATCTTGCCGCTGGAAGACAAGAACCTGATGGACCGGGCGGTCGAAGGTGTATTCAGCGGACTGCGCCAGCGTGCGCTTCAGCCCGCCTGAATCCGATTTGCAGCGTGCCGATCCGGCCGAGACCGTTCGCAGCGTCAACAGCAAACGCCGAGATCCCTATAATGAGCAGGTTTTGTTGGATACAGCTTGGCGAATTTCAGGTCCCTTCGCTCGATTCCTGCAAAACAATCGCAAACTGGCCTCACCAGGTGCCCGGCGGTTTTTGCGGCCCCATGTACTGCAAGGCGGATATCCTTGCTGCATCGGTTGCCGCCCACCGGGTTCTGGCCAGATTTCAGACCCAACCTAGGACACATGATGAATGTTTCAATGCGAGAAATGCTCGAGGCGGGGGTGCACTTCGGTCACCAAACCCGTTTCTGGAACCCCAAGATGGCCCCGTACATTTTCGGCCATCGCAACAAGATCCATATCGTCAACCTCGAAAAGACGTTGCCGATGTTCCAGGACGCTTGCAAGTACGCTCGCCAGATGGCTGCACGCCGCGGTACCGTCCTTTTCGTGGGGACCAAGCGACAGGCGGGTGAGTTGGTGCAGGCCGAAGCCACGCGTTGTGGCATGCCGTTCGTGAATGAGCGCTGGCTCGGCGGCATGTTGACCAATTTCAAGACGGTCAAGGGCTCCATCAAGAAACTTAAGGACATGCAGATCCAGGCGACCGAAGGCGCGCTGGAACACATGACCAAAAAAGAGCAACTCATGTTCCAACGTGAATTGGACAAGCTGGTGAAGTCCATCGGCGGCATTCAGGACATGGCGGCTCTGCCCGATGCGCTGTTCATCATCGATGTCGGCTATCACAAGATCGCGGTGGCCGAAGCGCACATGCTGGGCATTCCGATCATCGGCGTGGTCGACACCAACCACTCGCCCATTGGCATCGATCATGTCATTCCCGGCAACGATGACTCGGGCAAAGCCGTTGCGCTCTATGCACGCGGCATGGCTGATGCCATTCTCGAGGGCAAGAATGACGCCCTGCATGAAGTTGTGCAGACGGCTGCAGACGAGTCCGGCGAATTCGTCGAAGTCCAGGACGAGCCGCACGCTGCCTGAACTCGGCCTCGCGTTTTTCGATCCACCGAGGGGGCTGTTTACAGCCCCTTTGTTCAATCCAGGAGAAGAATATGGCGGCAATTACCGCATCCATGGTCGCAGAACTGCGCGCCAAAACCGACGCCCCCATGATGGAATGCAAGAGGGCCCTCACCGAGGCCGAGGGCGACATGGGCCGGGCTGAAGAGTTGCTCCGCGTCAAGCTTGGCAGCAAGGCAAGCAAGGCGGCGTCACGCGTCACCGCCGAAGGCATCATCGCCATTCACATGACCGGCAGTACCGGGGCGATGGTCGAAATCAACTGCGAGACCGACTTCGTCGCCAAGAATGACGACTTTCTTGCCTTTGGTCAGACCCTGGCGAAACTCGTCGCCGAGCAAGGGCCTGCTGACGTCGCCGCGTTGTCAGCACTGACCGTCGATGGCTCCACCATTGAGGCCCGCCGCGCGGTGCTTATCGGTAAGATCGGCGAGAACATGTCGATTCGTCGCTTCAAACGTTTCGCCGGCGATGCCCGACTCGCCAGCTATCTGCATGGCACCCGCATTGGCGTGGTGATCGAATATGTCGGCGATGAGGTTGCCGCCAAGGACGTGGCCATGCACGTGGCCGCGATGAAGCCCGTCGCGCTGTCAGCCGCTGACGTGCCCGCGGCCCTTGTCGAGGCCGAGCGCTCGATTGCCAAGCAAAAGGCCGCCGAAGACGCGGAGAAGGCCAAGGCCGAGGGCAAGACGCCCCAACCGGCCGAGATCGTGGCCAAGCGTGTGGAAGGCAGTGTGCAGAAGTATTTGAAGGAAGTGTGTTTGTTCAGCCAGGCTTTCGTGAAGAACGACAAGCAGACCGTCGAACAGATGCTCAAGGCAGCGAACACCACCGTGAAGGCGTTCACGCTCTATATCGTGGGTGAGGGAATCGAGAAAAAATCAGAAAATTTTGCCGATGAGGTGGCAGCGCAAATTGCCGCGCAGGCCGTTACTGCTCGCACCCATTGAACGTCCGATCATCCATCTTCCTGCAAGCGAGGCATCACGCATGAGTGGCTACAAGCGGGTTTTACTCAAACTCTCTGGCGAAGCCCTTATGGGCGACGATGCTTATGGCATCAATCGCGCCACCATCGTGAAAATGGTCGAGGACATCGCCCTGGTCACGCGCAGCGGTGTGCAGGTTGCCATCGTCATTGGCGGTGGCAACATCTTCCGCGGTGTGGCGGGAGGGGCCCTTGGCATGGACCGTGCCACGGCGGATTACATGGGCATGTTGGCAACGGTGATGAACTCTCTCGCTCTGGCTGATGCCATGCGCCATGCCGGTCTGGTGGCGCGCGTCATGTCTGCCATCAGCATTGATCAAGTCGTCGAGTCTTACGTGCGGCCCAAAGCTTTGCAATATCTGGAAGAGGGTAAGTCGGTGATTTTTGCTGGAGGTACCGGCAATCCATTTTTCACCACCGACACGGCCGCGGCGCTGAGGGCTGCGGAAATCGGTGCTGAAGTCATGCTCAAAGCCACCAAAGTCGACGGCATCTACACTGCAGATCCGACCAAGGATCCAACAGCAACGCGTTACCCCAGCATCAGCTTCGACGAGGCCATGATCAAGCGTCTTCAGATCATGGATGCAACTGCGTTTGCCCTCTGCCGGGACCAGGGTTTGCCCATCCGCGTTTTTAGTATTTTCAAACCCGGTGCACTGCTTCGAGTCGTGCAGGGTGAAGCGGAAGGCACTCTGGTGCATCTTTGAATTTCTCATAAGTTCAAAAACATGACGATCGTTGACATCAAGAAAAACACTGAGCAGAAGATGCTCAAGTCCATCGATGCGCTCAAGTCCGATCTAGCCAAGGTGCGTACCGGCCGTGCCCATACGGGCCTGCTTGACCATGTCATGGTCGACTATTACGGCACCATGATGCCCATCAATCAAGTGGCCAACATCAACCTGCTGGACGCACGCACCATCAGCGTGCAGCCGTGGGAGAAGAAACTGGCGCAGGCTGTGGAAAAAGCCATCCGCGATTCGGATCTGGGCCTCAACCCTCAGAGCCAGGGTGATGTGATCCGGGTGCCCATGCCGGCGCTGACCGAGGAGCGCAGGCGTGACCTGGTCAAGGTCATCAAGCACGAGGCCGAAGGCGCCAAGGTTGCGGTGCGTAATTTGCGCCGCGATGCGAACCAGCAACTCAAAGATCTGGTCAAAGCCAAAGTGGCCTCCGAGGATGACGAGCGCCGCTCTCAAGACGATATTCAGAAAATGACCGATCGTTTCATCGTGGAAATCGACAAACTTCTCGCCCAGAAAGAAGCGGAAATTCTGGCCGTCTGACTCAGATACGCCAGCAAGGAGCGACAGTGGCGTCGAAGCAAGTCCCAAAGGAACTCGAACAAGCCCCACCGGGTTTGCGCCATATTGCCGTGGTGATGGACGGTAATGGGCGTTGGGCGCAGCGCCGCTTGCTGCCGCGCACGGCAGGGCACAAATATGGCGTTGACGCCCTGAAGAGCGTGGTGCGCGGATGCATCGCGCAGGGAGTGCCGTTTCTCACTGTCTTTGCTTTTTCGTCCGAGAACTGGAATCGCCCGGCCGATGAAGTCTCGGCGCTGATGGACCTTTTCGTCCAGGCTTTGCGCCGCGAAACGCGCGAACTGGCAGCACAGGGCGTACGCCTGGTTTTTGTCGGCGAACGCAGCGCCTTCGACACGCCGATGCGTGAATTGATGCGCCAAGCCGAAAGTCTGTCCGCTGTGAACACCCGTCTCGTGCTCAACGTGGCGATCAATTACGGTGGTCGTTGGGACCTGGTGCAGGCGATGCGGTTGCTTCAGGTCAGCGGCGAGCCCATCAGTGAGGAGTCGTTGGCGCGGCATCTCTGTCTGGCTGATATGCCGGCGCCCGATCTGCTCATTCGCACGGGTGGTGAGCGGCGCATCAGCAACTTCTTGCTTTGGCAGATTGCGTACACCGAGTTTTACTTCACCGACATTCTCTGGCCTGATTTCGACGAAAAATCGCTGGCACTCGCGATTGCCGATTACGCGCAACGGGAGCGGCGTTTCGGCACGGTGCATGCACAGGCCCCCGGCCTGCGCGTGGCTTGAGGCGCGTCCACAAGCTTCCATGTTGCGCACGCGCATCATCACTGCAGTCGTCCTGCTGGCGCTGCTGCTGCCCACGCTCTTTCTCGCTTCGCTGCCGGTCTTCGCGCTGATCATGGCCCTTTTTTCCAGTGCGGGCATGTGGGAGTGGGCACGACTGGCAGGCTTCAAATCCATCGCTGCCGTGGTATGGGCTGTGCTTTGGTTGGCTACGGCCTCGGCCCTGCTGTTGATGCAAGCCGGAGTTGTTGGCTCAATCGCAAACCTTCGCCTGATCCTGATCGCAGCGGCCTTCGCCTGGATCGCACTGCTCGCCTTTTGTCTGCCCCGCGCGAGTCTGCCTCGATTTCTTGCCGTGCCTGCCGTTCTTGCCGTGCTGGGTTTTATCGTGATGTTTGCCGCTTGGCTGGCGCTGCTGCTGGCCCGCGAGTCCGGCCCAGATTTTCTCCTGTCATTGCTCGGCATCGCCTGGGTGGCGGACATCGCCGCCTATTTCGGCGGCCGCGCTTTCGGTCGCAGCAAGCTTGCGCCGCGGATCAGCCCGGGCAAGACCTGGGCTGGCGCTTATGCCGCCTTGTTGGCGGTCCTGGTTTACGCCTGGGTGTGCAGCGTGCTACCCGGTCTATCTGGCACTTTGCCCGCGCGCATCGATCAAAGTGACGGCATGCCGGCCATGCTGCTCAGCGCCGTTGTGTTGGTCACCCTCAGCATCATGGGGGATCTGTTTGAATCCTTGCTCAAACGCCATGCAGGCGTGAAAGACAGCAGTGGCCTGCTGCCTGGCCACGGCGGTGTGCTCGACCGCGTCGATGCACTGCTGCCCCTGTTGCCCATTGCCTTGCTCTTCATCGCATGAAACGCGTCGCCATTCTCGGCTCCACCGGTTCCATCGGCCAAAGCACACTGGAGGTGCTGGCCCTGCATCCTGACGACTTCGAGGTCTATGCGCTGAGCGCTCAACGGCGTGACGATCTGCTACTGGCGCAATGCCTGCGTTTTGCCCCGCGACTGGCCGTGTTGAGCGATGCCGCAGCGGCCCAGCGCCTGCGAGCGGCACTGCGCTCGCACGGCAGCCAGACCGAAGTCCTGCAGGGTGACGCGGCCCATGTGCAGGTCGCGCAAGCACGCGAGACAGACATCGTCATGGCTGCGATCGTCGGGGCCGCAGGGCTTGCCTCGAGCATTGCGGCTGCGCGCGCCGGCAAACGCGTGTTGCTGGCGAACAAGGAATCGCTGGTGGTGGCGGGCGAGCTTTTCATGCAGGCTATGCAGCAGGGTGGCGGGCTGCTCATTCCGATCGACAGTGAACACAGTGCGATTCTGCAAAGCTTGCCGGATGAGCGCGGTCACTGGCGGAGCAGCGTGCGCGAAATCACACTCACGGCATCAGGTGGACCATTTCGTCAGTCGGATCCATCGACCCTGCGCGATATCTCTCCCGACCAAGCCTGCGCCCACCCAAACTGGCGCATGGGGCGAAAAATTTCGGTGGATTCCGCCACGATGATGAACAAGGCGCTCGAAGTCATCGAAGCGCATCACCTCTTCGACATGTCGCCTGGGCAAATCCAGGTGCTGATCCATCCCCAGAGCATCGTCCACTCCATGGTCGGCTACCACGACGGGTCCGTCGTGGCCCAACTCGGCATGCCCGATATGCGCACTCCGATCGCCTACGGTTTGTCTTATCCGCAGCGCATGGCTTCTGGCGCATGCTGGTTGGACTTGGCGCGCGTGGGTCGACTTGATTTTGAATTGCCCAATCCGCAGCGTTTTCCCGGTTTGCAACTGGCGTACGCAGCCTTGGCCATGCCGATGGGGGCCTGTGCCGTGCTCAATGCCGCCAATGAGACGGCCGTCGATGCTTTCCTTCAGGGCCGGATGCGCTTCACCGACATCTACCGTGTCAATGCCGAGACACTGAACGACGTCCATCTCAACGCGGCACGCAATCTTGACGACCTGCTTGAACTCGACCAACTGGCCCGTCAGCAGGCACAGGTCCGTATCAATACCCTGGTTCCGTGAAGCCGGGCACAATCCACGTCGGTGCCGCATACAGCGAGTTGCCTTGAGGAGTTTCAGATGGTCACTGTGCTTGCCTTTCTTTTCGCCCTTGGCCTGCTCATCACGATTCATGAATATGGCCATTACCGTGTCGCGGTCGCCGCAGGGGTGAAGGTGCTGCGCTTTTCCATCGGCTTCGGCAAGCCGTTGTTGAAGTGGAAGCGTGGGCGAGACCAGACTGAATTCGTGATCGCCGCCATTCCGTTGGGTGGCTTCGTGAGGATGGTCGATGAACGCGAGGGCGATGTTCCTGCTGCCGATTTGCCGCGCGCCTTCAACCGCCAGACTCTGCTCAAACGCGCCGCGATCGTCGCGGCCGGTCCTGCTGCCAATCTGCTGCTGGCTGTGGTGCTGTTTGCAGTCGTTGCATTCGTCGGCGTGCGTCAGCCGGTTGCGCTCTTGGGAGCGCCGCCATCGGGCAGTCCTGCGGCCATGGCCGGTGTGCGCTCGGGCGACCAGGTTGTGGCGATCACGGCCGACGGCGGTACCCAAGCCGTGCAGTCCTGGTCTGATCTGCAGTTGCAATTGCTCACCGCGGCCATGAGTGGGCAAACGGTGGCCCTGAAGCTCAGGAACACCGACGGCGCCATTGCAAATGCCACCTTGCAGTTTGCAGGCGCCGAGGACGAGGCCAGTCAGCCAGACTTTCTCGCCACATGGGGTTTGCGGCTGGCAAGCCCGCCGGCATTGATTCGTGAGACCCTCGCCGGAGACCCCGCCGAGAAGGCCGGCATGCGCGCCGGCGATGTGGTCACGCAAGTGAACGGCAAGGCCATCCGTGGGGCCGATGCCCTGCTCAAGGCCATTCAGGCCAGTGCGGGCAAGCCCCTGCAGTTGCTCGTGAGGCGCGGGCAACAAAACGTCGCACTGTCCATCACTCCGCAAGCGGAATCTGCGGCTTCCGATGGTCAGCGAATCTGGCGCATCGGGGCGGTTCTGGGCGGCGAAATCCCGACGGTGGTGGTCAAGAGCGGGCCTGTCGGAGCCATGCTTCAGGGCGTCTCACGCACATGGGACTTGAGTGCGCTCACACTCAAGACACTGGGAAAAATGGTGATCGGCCAAGCTTCTCTCAGGAACCTAAGCGGACCGGTGACCATTGCCGACTATGCAGGCCGCAGTGCCGAGCTTGGATGGCTGTCGTACATCAGTTTTCTGGCCATCATCAGCGTGAGTCTGGGCGTGTTGAATCTGCTGCCGCTACCGGTCTTGGACGGAGGTCATCTCTTGTATTATGCGATCGAAGGTTTTACGCGTCGCAGTATTCCCCAGCGTTTGCAGGAAAGGCTGCAGCAAGGCGGCCTTGTCATCATTGCACTGATGATGACCATTGCGCTCTACAACGACTTCGCCCGGCTGATCGGGCCCATGCATTGATCCCAATTCCGAGGTTAATTTGAGGTTCCGTCACGCATTGCAGGGTACTGCCGTGGCCGTGTTGGCTGTGGCCTGCGCCAAGGCCTACGCCGCCGACACATTCGTCATCAGGGACATCCGCGTCGATGGCCTTCAAAGAACCGAACCAGGGACCGTCTTCAGCTACTTGCCCTTTCGAGTGGGTGACACCTACACCCCGGAGAATGGGGCTGCAGCCATTCGGGCTCTGTTTGCCACGGGATTGTTCAAGGATGTGCGCGTCCGCACCGATCACGACGTGGTCACCATCATCGTGGAAGAACGCCCCGTGATCGCCAGCGTCGAATTCGTCGGCACCAAGGAATTTCCGAAAAAAACCCTGATCGAGGCTCTCAGCCAGGTGGGGCTTGGTGAAGCTCGTCCTTTCGACCAGGCTTTGGTCGACAAGGCGGTGCAAGAACTCAAACAGCAATATCTGGCGAAGGGCTACTACGCCGCAGAAGTCAGCACTACCGTGACGCCGCTCGAGCGCAACCGGGTCAATGTGCTCTTCAACGTCACGGAGGGTGCAATCGCCAAGATCCGTGCCATCCACATCGTCGGGAACAAGGCCTACAGCGAGAGCGATTTGCGCGATCTTTTCTCGCTTTCCACTCCCGGATGGCTGAGTTGGTACACCAAATCCGACCAGTACTCGCGCGCCAAACTCAACGCCGATCTCGAAACCTTGCGTTCGTATTACCTCGACCGTGGTTATCTTGACTTCCGCATCGAGTCGACACAGGTGGCGCTATCCCCCGACAAGAACAGCATGTTCATTACCGTGAACATTCATGAGGGAGAAAAGTACTCGGTTTCAGGCTACAAGCTCGAAGGCAACTATCTCGGCCTGACGGATGAATTTCGAGCGCTGGTCAAACTGAAGCCGGGCGACATCTACAGCGCCAAGCTCCTGAATGAAAGCGTCAAGTCCATCGTTGAAAAATTTGGCGTCTATGGTTATGCCTTCGCTCGTGTCGAGCCCAGGCCTGAGATCAATCATGAAACGCATGAAGTTTTTTTCACCATTGATGCCGATCCCGGCAAGCGCATCTACGTTCGTCACATCAATATCTCCGGCAACACCCGGACACGTGACGAAGTCATCCGCCGTGAATTCCGTCAATTCGAGGACGCCTGGTACGACGTCGACCGCATCAAGTTATCGCGTGACCGCGTTGATCGCTTGGGATATTTCAAGGACGCAACGCTCGGAACCCGGGAGGTTCCCGGCACCAGCGATCAAGCTGACCTGGACATGCATGTCACCGAAAAACCCACTGGCATGTTAGGTCTAGGCGTCGGGTTTTCCAGTGCCAACAGCATCTCATTCAACGCATCGGTGAGCCAGGACAATATTTTCGGTAGCGGTAACAATTTGAGCGTTGATTTCAACACCTCAAGCTACTACCGAACCCTTTCGGTATCCAGTACCAATCCCTACTTCACCCAGGATGGGATCAGTCGCACCGTCAACGCGTATTACCGCACCATCCAACCGTATTCTGCTCAGGGCAACAACTACACGATCAAGACGCCTGGCTTCAATGTCCAGTTTGGCGTACCGTTCACCGAATTCGACCGTGTGTATTTTGGCGCCGGGTTCGAGCAATACAGCCTGGCTCTGGCGCCTGGTGCGCCAGCCTCGTACATCGCCTACGTCAACCAATTCGGTCAAACCTCCTCGGGCATTCCATTGACCATCGGCTGGCAGCGCGACAGCCGTAACAGCGCTTTGGTCCCGACCGACGGTCGCTACCAGCGCCTGAGCGTGGAATACAGCCCATTCAGCAGCTTGCGCTATGTGCGTTCGACCTACCAGTTCCAACAGTTCTTACCTGTCAGCCGACAAACCAATCTGGCATTCAATGGGCTCGTGGGCTATGCCCATGGACTGAATGGCAGACCGCTTCCAATTTTCAAGAACTTGTATGCCGGCGGCATTGGTACCGTACGCGGCTTCCAGCAAAGCTCCCTGGGCCCGCAAGATGCGCAAGGCTATGCACTCGGCGGAGCCAAACTGCTCGTCGCTGATTTTGAATACCAGTTTCCGTTCCCTGGAACTGGTGCAGACAAGAGTCTGCGCATGTCGACCTTCCTCGACAGCGGCTATGTCTGGGGCGAGAATCAGAAGGTCAGCTTGTCGGACATGCGCGCCTCGGTCGGTGTGGCGGTATCCTGGATCTCACCGATCGGACCGTTGAAGTTCAGCATTGCCAAGCCCATTCGTTCACAGCCCAGCGACAGGCTGCAAGCCTTCCAGTTCACTGTCGGTACCGCTTTCTGATCACCACGCCAAACACCATGATGTCGATGACTCGTCTGACTCGTTACACCCTTGTTGCCAGTTTTTGCACAGCAACGCTCCTTGCCAGCATGCCAGTCAATGCGCAGTCGGCACCGGCCAAGTCCATGACTACAGTGGGGGCGACTGGAAAAATCGGTTTTATCAATACCGAGCGCATTCTGAAGGATTCGACCTTGGCAAAAGCTGCGCAGCAAAAACTCGAAGCTGAGTTTTCCAAACGCGACAAGGAGCTTCAGGACATGGCCGCCAAGATGAAGGTGCTGAACCAGAAGCTTGAAAAAGACGGCCCGGTGATGTCGGATAGTGATCGCATCAACTCCCAACAACAGCTGGCGGACATGAACAGGGACTTTCAGCGCAAACAACGCGAGTTTGGCGAGGACTTGAATGCCAAGCGCAATGCTGCCCTGGCCATCGTGCTCGACAAGGCGAACAAAGTCGTGAAGGAAATTGCCGAGAAAGATAACTATGACATCATTTTCCAGGATGCCGTGTATGTGAATCCTCGCATCGACATCACCGACAAGGTCCTTAAGGCCTTGGATGCTTCCAGTAAATAACCATGAACGAGGAGCCCCTGGGAGCCGCAAAGGGCCTGCGGGTTGACGAGATTGTCTCCACATTGGGGGGCACCCTGCGGGGTGATGCGCAACATCGGGTTTTGCGCATTGCGTCCATCGAGCGCGCTGGCGCAACCGACATCGCTTACCTCAACCACAGCGGCAAGCGCGCGTGGCTGAACAGCACGCAAGCCGGCTGCGTGGTCATGCCACCTGATTTGGAGGCCGAGGCGAAGCGTCTCAGGGCGGCCATACTGACACCGGATCCCTACCTGTACTACGCCCGGCTCGCCCAGTGGTTCGCCGAGTTGCAGGCGGAGCCTGAAGCGGCTGGAGTGCATGCTTCTGCCGTGGTCGACCCAGGGGCGCATGTGGCTCCAAGCGCCGTGGTTGGCCCATGTGCCGTGGTCGAGCATGGCGCGGTGATTCATGATGCTGCCCATATCGGCGCAGGTTCCTTTGTCGGTCGCGATGCCATCATCGGCCAGGGCACGCGCCTGCATCCACGCGCGGTAGTGCTCGCGGGTTGCACGTTGGGTGAGCGCTGCATTGTGCATTCGGGTGCGGTGATCGGGGCGGACGGCTTCGGCTACGCACGGGATGAACATGGCGTTGGGGTCAAGATCCCGCAAACCGGCAGCGTGCGTATCGGCAACGATGTGGAGGTCGGGGCCAACACGACCATCGACCGAGGTGCGTTGGACGATACACGCATCGGTGATGGCGTCAAGATCGACAACCTGGTTCAAATCGCGCACAACGTCCAAATTGGTCCTCACACCGCGCTGGCTGGCTGTGTCGGCGTTTCGGGTAGTGCGCGTATTGGCGCCTACTGTTTCATAGGCGGGGGCGTGGGCATTGCCGGACACCTCGAGATTGCGGACCATGTCGTGATCGGCGGCATGTCGCTGGTTTCCCGTTCCGTGCGCCAACCGGGGCATTACACCGGTGCCTTCCCCCTGGATACCCACCAGAACTGGTCAGAAAATGCGGCAACGCTACGCCATCTGTCCCAACTGCGCAGCCGAGTGCGACAACTCGAAAACAAGCTTGAAACCCAGGTACTCCCTGACTCGACCCAGCCATGATTGTCTTTGACATCAACCAGATCCAAAAGCTCCTTCCTCACCGCTATCCCTTCTTGCTGATAGACCGGGTGGTGGAGTTTGAGAAGGGCAAGCGCATCTTGGGCTACAAGAATGTCTCGTTCAACGAGCCCTATTTTTCGGGCCATTTCCCGCAAAAGCCGATCATGCCTGGTGTTCTCGTGCTGGAAGCTCTGGCGCAGGCTGCAGGCATTCTGGCCTTCGGCACCCTGGAGCAGGGCGCCGAAGAGAGTTCGGTGTATTACCTGGTGGGCATCGACGGCGCCCGCTTCAAGCGCCCGGTCGTCCCCGGCGACAGCCTCATGCTCGAGGTGGAGATGGTTCGCCAGATGCGCAGCATCTACAAGTTCAATGCCGTGGCACGGGTCGAGAACGAAGTCGTGGCGCAGGCTGAGTTGATGTGTACCGAACGCCAGATCGACTGACGGGGCTGCCTTGAGCTTGATTCATCCCACAGCAATCGTCGACGGCAAGGCGCAGATCGATCCCGGTGTTCGCATCGGGCCCTTGTGCGTCATTGGCCCGGATGTCCGAATCGGCGCCGGCACCGAGCTCGGCCCGCACGTCTGCGTCCAAGGAGGCACCAGCATTGGCTGTGACAATCGGATCCACGCTTACTGCTCGCTCGGCGGGATTCCCCAGGACAAGAAGTATGCAGGTGAGCCGACGGAGTTGCAGATCGGCGATCGCAACACCATTCGTGAATATTGCACGCTGAACCTGGGTACGGTGCAAGACGCTGGGGTCACGCGCCTGGGCGACGACAACTGGGTCATGGCGTACGTGCACGTGGCGCACGACTGTCAGGTTGGCAATCACACGGTCTTTGCCAACAGCGCCCAATTGGCCGGTCATGTGCATGTCGGAGACTGGGCCATCCTGGGCGGCTACACAGGGGTGCATCAGTTCGTGCACATCGGTGCCCATGTGATGACTGGCATCAGCGCCGTGGTCACGCAGGACGTGCCACCATTTGTGTTGCTCGCTGGACATCCAGGGGTGCCTCACGGTGTCAATACCGAGGGTCTGCGCCGGCGCGGTTTCGACCCGGCGCGCATTGCTGTGTTGCGTGAAGCCTATCGCAAGCTCTATCGCCAGGGCTTGTCGTTGCAACAGGCCCTGGCCGCGCTGGCGGATCTGCAGGCAACGCATGCCAGCAGTCGCGAAGATTTGGCGCAATTGCTCGGTTTTATCGCGACCAGCAAGCGCGGCATCGCGCGCCCCTGAGTCAAGCCTCGGCTGTTGCCATGTCAGTCGGCTTCGTCGCCATGGTCGCCGGAGAACCCTCCGGAGATTTGTTGGCCTCCCATATTCTTGCCGCGCTTCGCAAGATGCAGCCCGAGGTGGCGTGCGCGGGCATCGGTGGCGAGCGCATGCGCGAACAAGATTTCACGGCCTGGTGGCCGACCGAGCGCCTGGCCGTGAATGGCTACGCCCAGGTGCTGCCACGTCTGCCCGAGTTGCTGTGGATACGGCGGCGATTGCGACTCAGTCTGCTGCGGCAGCGACCCGCCGTGTTCGTCGGGGTCGATGCGCCCGATTTCAATCTGGGTTTGGAACGTCGTCTGCGCCAAGCCCGGATTCCCACCGTGCACCTGGTCAGTCCATCCATCTGGGCTTGGCGGCGCGAACGTCTGCACGGCATTGCCCAGGCGGTCGATCACATGCTTTGTGTCTTTCCGTTCGAGCCGGAGCTGTATGCACAGACCCGCGTGCGCGCCACCTATATCGGCCACCCATTGGCGGAAGTGATTCCCGATCAGCCCGATCGGCATGGCGCGCGCCAATTGCTCGGGCTAGCGCACGATGCCTTGGTCATCGGCCTTCTGCCCGGCAGCCGACTCGGCGAAATTCAACACATCGCTCCCAGCTTTCTGGGCGCTGCGCGGCTGCTACAGCAACGTCATGGTGCTCCCATGGTGCTGCCTGTCGCACATCCGAGTCTTCTAGCCTTGTTGCAGCGGCAGTTGCAGGCTGTGCCGGGGCTCGACATCCAGATCGTGCAAGGCCAGTCCCACACCGTCATGGCCGCCTGCGACCTGGCACTGGTGGCGAGTGGCACGGCGACCTTGGAATGCGCTTTGTTCAAGCGCCCGATGGTGATTGCTTACCGTGTGCCCGAGTTGTCGCGGCGACTCATGACGGGTAAGGGCTACCAACCCTGGGTTGGTCTGCCGAATATTCTTGCACGCGCGTTTCTGGTGCCTGAATTGCTGCAGGATGCTTGCACTCCTGATGCGCTGGCCGAAGCGGCCGAGAGTCTGCTGCAGGACAGCGTGCGACAAGCGCAGTTGCAAAACCGCTTTACCGAGATGCATGCGCAGTTGCGTCGGCCGACGGCAAACCTTGCTGCGCAGGCCATCCTCGACGCTGCCAAGGCGGGATGAGACCATGCACGTCGACCAGCAATCCGCATCGCCCCGATCCGCGTATACGCCATGCGCCCCGCACATCGCTGGGTGTGACGAAGTAGGGCGTGGCACATGGGCGGGCCCGGTCGTCGCTGCAGCCGTCATTCTCGATCCCCGTCGTCCGCTTGCAGGTTTGTCTGACTCCAAAAAACTCTCCCGCAAGCGTCGTGAAATCCTGGATCATCTGATTCGTGAGCACTGTCTGGCGTGGAGCCTTGGGCAGGCCAGTGCTCAGGAAGTTGACGAGATCAACATTCTTCAAGCCACGCTACTGGCCATGCAGCGCGCCGTGGCCGCACTCACGCTGCTGCCTGATCTCGTGCTTGTCGACGGCAATCGCACGCCTGAACTGCCCATGCCCTGCGAGGCCATCGTCGGCGGCGATGCCACGCAGCCGGCCATCAGTGCTGCGTCCATCATCGCCAAGGTCTACCGCGATCGACTGATGCAATCCCTGGCGAAGGATCACCCTGTTTACGGGTTTGATCAGCATTTCGGCTACGGCACAATGCAACATCGGCTTGCCTTGCAACGCCATGGTCCCTGCACCGAACATCGCCGCAGTTTTTCCCCCATAAGACAACTCATTGATCCCATCCTGAGCGAAGGTCGCCGTGAAACGCATCATTTCCGCTGAAAATCCACTGGTCAAAACTCTGCGCGCACTGAGCAGCGAACCCGGTGCGGTCAAACGCCTCGGCCAAGTCTGGCTCGAAGGCATTCATCTCGTGCAGGCAGCACTGGATAGCGACCATCATGCCGATCCCCTGGTGACGACTGATGATGGACTGCTGCAACCTGAAATCGCGGCCCTGGTCGAGCGCGCCGGGAGCACGAATACGGTCATCCTGCACCGCGCGTTGTTCAGCTGGATTTCCACAGTGGAAAATGGCCCGCAAGTCGGGATGTTGATCGACAAGCCCAAGGGCGCGAAGCCCAAAGCTGGTGCTGCGGTCGTGCTCGACCGCATTCAGGATGCTGGTAATGTCGGCACCATCTTGCGCACCGCAGCTGCGGCCGGCTGCGGTGCAGTCTATTTGCTGCGAGGCACGGCTGGAGCTTGGACGCCCAAGGTCTTGCGCGCAGCCATGGGAGCGCATTTTTACTTGCCCATCTTCGAGGACGCGCCCTGGGACCAGGTTGCGAACATCGTCCCACGACCGATCTACGCCACCGCCTCCGTTGCTGATATGGGCCTGTATGAGTTGGATTTGAACCAACCCGTGACTTGGGTGTTCGGCAATGAGGGACAGGGCATTTCCGAGCACCTGATGGCCAAATGCTCAGCCGTCGTCCGCATCCCCCAGGCCGGACCGATCGAATCCATCAACGTGGCCTCGGCTGCTGCGGTGTGTCTTTTCGAAGGTGTGCGTCAACGCCAATTGGCTGAGTGATGCAAGGACTCCGTGCCCGCCAAGCCTCAACGCCGGCACCAGTTAAAAACTGGTTCGTCGTTTGGATGCGGTATCAGTCGCCTTGCATCAGACAGGGTTTGCGTTCGCTTGCACCAATGCCAGACTGAGTGACCCTGGCGACGCCCAGATGCGCCCGGCCAGGCTCATGTGGGTGACATGCAGGCGCACCTGCATGCGGTCAGCCTGCTGGCGCAAGCGCACAAATTCCGGCCATGCCTGCAATTCGCGAACGCTGCCATCAAAGCTGATCTGCAAGGAAGTCCCCTGAATGCCGCCCTGCTGCAGGCTGTGCTCGGCATGCTCAAAGACCTCAGCAACCGCATGGCGCCAACGCCTGGCATGCGACCTGCAATGCAGCCCGTCGGGCTGACTGGACAGAACGGGGTAAGGCTTCCAAAGCTGGTGGACACCCGATGAACAGGCCTGTACCCAAGGGTTCAGCACCGGATTGCCCAACGTGGAGAGTGTCGTTGCCATGTCCCTCGGAAAGCGCGGGACCACCCACTGGTGCGTCATGCTCGACATCTGGGCGGCTGTCTGCGCCACAAGATTGACGGGTTCGCCAGCGTCAAGTTTTTTCAGCAGAATGCGCGCCTGCAAAGCAGGGCCCGACAGCATCGAGCCACCATCGAGACTGAGTACTTGTAGTTCAGGCGGCAACCCACGACTGCGCCGCAGTTCGTGAATTTCTTCCAGATGTTGCAACAGCAGCGTTTGCAGTGCGGCTGCGGGATCGCTGAGTACGCGCATGGATCCGATGTAGATCAACCAGTCGGCATTGACAGCGATGTTGGGATAGAGGCGGTACTCGAGCCCTTCCACGCTGGGTGCAGCGATTTGTGCCGTGCGCAACCGCTCGCGCCCCAGATGGCGCAGTTCGCCACGTTTTTCCCGCAGGCCCTTGTCCATGAAGGTACGCCCAGGCCATTGAATCGCCAAGGGCAGGACGCGCAGGCGCGGGTGCTGTGCCATCGTGCTGGAGATGTCGGCCGCGGCATCGACCATCACCACGCCGTAGGGGTTTCCATGGCGCAGCGGGTTGATCGGCAATGCCTGCTCTTGCTCAGGCCGGTTTTGCTGGGTGGAGGCGAACCCCAGCAGATATTCGTTCTTATTGCTTTCGTACGAAGTCGTGGCCATGATCGGAAAGGGAAGGTGGAGAAGCAGTGCGTGGGATGGATTTGGGCAAAGCATCAGGGTACGGACGTTGATCTCAATATTCCAACCGGTCGGGACGAATGAGCTGCAGGATTGTGGTGGCGATTTCCTCGATGGATTTATGTGTGGATGACAGCCAGCGTATGCCTTCGCGTCGCATCAAACGTTCGGCCTCGGCGACCTCCTCCATGCAATTGGGCAACGATGCATAAGTGCTGCCGGGCTTACGCTCGCGGCGAATTTCACTCAAACGCTCCGGCGCAATACTCAGGCCGAACAACTTGCTGCGATGCTGCGTCAACGCTGAAGGCAAGCGCATGCGGGCGAAATCTTCCGGAATGAGCGGGTAATTCGCGGCACGCACACCGTGCTGCATGGCCAGGTACAACGACGTGGGGGTCTTGCCGCTGCGTGACACGCCAACCAGGATGACATCGGCCAGTGCCAGGTTACGCGACGATTGGCCGTCGTCATGCAACAAGGCGAAATTGATCGCGTCCATCCGGTCGTTGTAGCGCGAGCTTTTCGCAACGTCGGAGAACTGGCCAATACGGTGGTTGGACTTGATGCCGAAGGCGATCTCCAGCGGTTCGACGAAGGTCGTGAACATATCCATCACCAAGCCATTGCAGGAGCGGATGACCTGCAGCACCTCGGTGTTCACGAGGGTGATGAAGACCACCGGCGGGCGCCCCTCATTGCGCGTGGCCAGGTTGATGCGTTCGACTGCTTGGTGCGCCTTCTCGATCGTGTCGACGAACGGCAGGCGTATGCGATGGGGTTGGGCGTCGAATTGCGCAAGGATGGAGTTGCCGAAAGTTTCGGCCGTGATCCCGGTTCCATCCGAAACGAAAAAGACTGATCGATTAGGCATGTTGCGTTGCATCGAAAAAAGCCAACCCGGGCTTTAGAATCAAAGTCAGTCTCGTCTGCAAGGCTTCGTCATTTTCGCGCGCCTCAAGCACCGCAGCCGCACCAAAACAGCAAAAACAACCTGTGCAGCACTCGTGTTTGCCAAGCCTGTGTAGGACTTGTCCAGATTTCTTTCATTCTATTGAGGGTTGCTCATGTCAAATCAAAGCCAGGTGCGCTTTTGCGACACCGACTGGGTGGTGCCGTTTGAGAAGTTGAGGATGGAGGATGTCGAGGCGGTGGGGGGTAAGAATGCCTCACTCGGTGAAATGATCAGTCAACTTAGGGCAAGTGGTGTTCGCGTGCCGGGTGGTTTCGCGACCACGGCCTTCGCATTTCGTCAATTTCTCCAGCAAGAAGGGCTGGATGCACGCATCAAGCATGTGCTTGACAACCTGGACACCGGCGATGTGCGTGCGCTGGCACGCACTGGAGCCGATATCCGGAAGTGGGTGAGCGAAACGCCACTGCCCGTCGCCCTGGAAACCGCCATCTGCGAGCATTTCAGCGCGCTGTCTGCCGCTGAACCTGACGCAAGCTTCGCCGTGCGCTCCTCGGCTACGGCCGAAGACTTGCCGGATGCCTCGTTCGCGGGTCAGCAGGAAACCTACCTCAACGTCACCGGTATTGATGCAATACTCGACAAAGTTCGACATGTCTTCGCCTCGATGTTCAACGATAGGGCGATTTCCTACCGGGTGCATCAGGGCTTCGAGCATCACCAGGTTGCCCTTTCCGCCGGCATCCAGCGGATGGTGCGCAGCGATCTTGGAGCCGCTGGGGTCATGTTCACTCTGGACACTGAATCTGGATTCGAGGATGTGGTCTTCATCACCTCGTCGTATGGCCTGGGCGAGACGGTGGTGCAGGGCGCCGTGAACCCTGACGAGTTCTATGTGTTCAAGCCGATGCTGCGCGCTGGCAAGGCGGCCGTCATTCGCCGCAACCTGGGCTCGAAGCTCATCCGCATGGAATTTGCGCCAGCCGGCTCGGATCGCCTCGTGCAAACCGTGGACACACCGGCCGAATTGCGCAACCGCTACAGCCTGAGCGACGCCGAAGCCAGCGAGTTGGCTGCCTTCGCGCTGACCATTGAACAGCACTATGGC
>DAIAZB010000385.1 GCA_027443745.1 Thiomonas sp.
CATCATCCCGTCCTCGACCGGTGCGGCCAAGGCGGTCGGCGTGGTGATCCCCGAGCTCAACAAGAAGCTCACCGGCATGAGCTTCCGCGTGCCGACCTCGGACGTCTCCGTGGTGGACCTCACCTGCGAGCTGGAGAAGCCGGCCACCTACGCCGAGATCTGCGCGGAGATGAAGGCGCAGAGCCAAGGCGCGCTGAAGGGCGTGCTGGGCTACACCGAGGACAAGGTGGTCGCCACCGACTTCCGCGGCGAGACCTGCACCTCGGTGTTCGACGCCGACGCCGGCATCGCGCTGGACTCCACCTTCGTGAAGCTGGTGAGCTGGTACGACAACGAGTGGGGCTACAGCAACAAGTGCCTGGAAATGGTGCGCGTGGTGGCAAAGTAAACCCACCGCAAGATCGCCGAAAAAGCCCGCCTCGCGCGGGCTTTTTCATGCCTGCCGCCCACCCCGGCGCCCGCTGGCGGTGGGAACCGGAGCCGGCCGGCACCGTCCGTCGTGGCGCCAGCCGCCCCCGGCCCGGATGGGAGGACCGCAGACAGGGACAAATTGCCGCAGACCGCTGATCTGGATCAGCGCGGCGCACTCGCGTGCCCGGGACAATGCGCGCACCAGAACAGGGGACGTCCATGCACAGCGCCGAGTACTACAACGACAAGGTCGTCCGCCAGTTCCTACTGGCCGCGGCGGTCTGGGGCATCGTCGGCATGTCGGTGGGCGTGTACATCGCCGCCGAGCTGATGTGGCCGGCGCTCAACTTCGACCTGCCCTGGATCACCTTCAGCCGGCTGCGCCCCGACCATACGTTCGGCGTGATCTTCGCCTTCGGCGGTTCCGCGCTGATGGGCACCTGCTACTACGTGGTGCAACGCACCGGCCACGCCCGGCTGGCCTTCGACCGGCTGGCCGGCTTCACGTTCTGGGGCTGGCAGACAATCTGCGTGCTGGCGATGGTGTCGATGCCGCTGGGCCTCACCACCAGCAAGGAATACGCCGAGCCGGAATGGTGGATCGCGCTGTTCACCGCGGTGGTGTGGGTGTGCTTCGGCGTGGTCTTCTTCGGCTCGCTGGCGCGCCGGCGCATCAAGCACATCTACGTGGCGAACTGGTACTACGGCGCGTTCATCATCGCGGTGGGGCTGCTGCACGTGGTCAACCACCTGTCGCTGCCGGTGTCGTGGACCAAGTCCTACCCGATCTATTCGGGCACGGTCGACGCGATGGTGGAGTGGTGGTACGGCCACAACGCGGTCGCGTTCTTCCTGACCGCCGGCTTCCTCGGGATGATGTACTACTTCGTGCCGCGCCAGGCGCAGCAGCCGCTGTGGAGTTACCGCTTCTCCATCGTCAATTTCTGGGCACTGATCTCGGTCTACATGTGGGCCGGCTCACACCACCTGATGTACACCGCGCTGCCCGACTGGGTGCAGTCGGTGGGCATGGCGTTCTCGCTGGTCCTGCTGATGCCGAGCTGGGGTTCGGCAGCGAACGGTCTGCTCACCTTCAACGGTTCCTGGCACAAGGTGAAGAGCGACCCGGCGGTGAAGTTCATGGTGATGGCGCTGGTGTTCTACGCCGCCGCCACCTTCGAGGGATCGATGATGGCGATCAAGACCGTCAACTCGCTCTCGCACTACACCGACTGGACCATCGCCCATGTGCACTCCGGCTCGCTGGGATGGGTGGCGATGATCACCATCGGCTCGCTGTACGCGATGGCTCCGCGAGCGCTGGGTCGCCCGGCGATGCATTCGGTCCGCAGCATGAACCTGCACTTCTGGCTGCACATGGCCGGCACCCTGCTCTACGTCTGCGCGATGTGGGCCGCCGGCATCACCGAAGGCGAGATGTGGCGCGCCACCCTGCCCGACGGCTCGCTGAAGTACGGGTTCCTGGACAGCCTGATCGCCGTCAAGCCGATGTACTTGATCCGCTGGTTCGGCGGCGTGCTGATCGTCGCCGGCATGTGGGTGATGGCATGGAACCTGTGGCATACCGCCGCCGACGCCCGTGCCCGCCTCATCAAGCCGATCCCGGTGCCGATCCCCGAGCCGGAGCCGCACCAGGTCCCGGCCCCGCTGGCGGCTGCCTGATGCGCTCTTCCGTGACCGCTGCGTTGACCGGGTTCCCGCTGCGGAAAGGCAACCCGATCCCGCCAGTCCAACCGCGGCCGTCCATGGCCGCACGGGTTCACCTTCTGCGCTCGTCCGTGATCGCTGCTTCGACCGGGTTCCGGCTGCGGAAAGGCGACTCGATCCCGCCAGTCCAACCGCGGCCGTCCATGGCCGCACTCTTCAAGTAGAGCTGACCTCATGGCCTACAGGCATTTCGAAGCGATCGAGAAGCACGCCGGGCTGCTCGGCGTGGGCATCGCGATCATGGTCTCGCTGGGCGGCCTGGCCGAGATCACCCCGCTGTTCGTCGAGGCGCATTCGCTCAAGGCACCGCCGAACGTGCATCCCTACGACCCGTTGCGGCTGGCCGGCCGCGACGTCTACGTGCGCGAGGGCTGCTACCTCTGCCACTCGCAGATGATCCGCGCGCTGCGCTTCGAGACCGAACGCTATGGCCACTATTCCACCGCCGAGGAATCGGTCTACGACCGGCCGTTCCAGTGGGGCTCCAAGCGCACCGGTCCCGACCTCGCCCGCGTGGGCGGCAAGTATTCCGACGACTGGCAGCGCATGCACCTGATGAACCCGCGCAGCGTGGTGCCGCAATCCAACATGCCGGGCTACCCGTGGCTGGCCACGGCCAGCATCGACGGCGCTGATATCCAGGCGCGCATGCGTGTGCTGCGCAGGCTGGGTGACCCGTACAGCGACGCCGACATTGCCGCCGCCCCGGGGGCCGTCAAGGGCAAGACCGAGATGGACGCGCTGATCGCCTACCTGCAGGGCCTGGGCATCAAGAACGAGCCGACCGTCGCGGACGGGGTGCCGGCCAACGACGGAGGTGCGCCATGAGTCCGCTGTGGGGCCAACTGGCCGGCGTGATGATCGTGCTGATGATGCTGAGCTTCATCGGCATCTGGGTCTGGGCCTGGCGCAAGTACCACAAGCCGGTGTTCGACCGGATGGCGCAGCTGCCAATGCAGGAGGACGACCTGTCCGCTGCCGGCGCCACCTTGGAGGAAACGCCATGAGCGCCGGCTGGTCGTTGTGGGTGATGTTCCTGGTGGTGCTGAACCTGGGCATCGCGTTCTTCCTGTATCTGTGGGGGCCGCGCGCGAAGATCCCCACCCGGCCCGACGGGACCAGCGGCCACGTCTGGGCGCATGGCGTGCTGCGCGAAGGCGTGCGCCGGCTGCCAACATGGTGGCTGGTGCTGTCTGGCGGGATGTTCGGCGTCGCCCTGATCTACCTGGTGCTGTATCCGGGCTTCGGCAGCCACAAGGGCTCGCTGGGTTGGACCTCGCATGGCGAACTGGCACGCGACCAGGCCAGCAACGCGGCGAGGCTGGAGCCTCTGATGCAGCGCTTCATGCTCTACACGCCCGAGCAGCTCGCCGGCGATCCCGCCGCGCGGCAACTGGGCCAGCGCCTGTTCGAGGACAACTGTGCGGCCTGCCACCAGCGCAGCGGCAAGGGCAACCAGCGGCTGGGCGCGCCCAACCTCACCGACGACGACTGGCTCTACGGCGGCACCGGCAAGGACATCGCCACCTCGATCCGCAACGGCCGCGCCGGCGTGATGCCGCCCTGGGCCAGCCTCGGCGAGCAGAACGTGAAGAACCTCGCGCAGTACGTCCTGAGCCTGTCCGGTTCGCCACACGACGCAAAGATGGCGGCCGCCGCCGAGCCGATTTTCAAGACGACCTGCGCGGCCTGCCATGGCCCCGGCGGCAAAGGCAACCAGGCGCTGGGCGCCCCCAACCTCACCGACCACATCTGGCTGCATGGCGGCAGCCTGGCCGATATTGAGACCACCATCCACGACGGCCGCCAGGGCCACATGCCGAACTGGGACAGGCGCCTCGACGAGGGGCAGATCCACGTGCTGGCGGCCTACGTCTACCATCTGGCGCACCCCGATGTCGGCGCCAACGACTGACCCCGGCGTACGTTGGTACCACCAGCCGGTGCTGTGGCTGGGCATCGCGGTCTTCGTGGTGTCGATGCTGGGCTGCGTGTGGATCATCGTGGCGAGCATGCGCAGCGCCGACGTCCCGCTGCAGACGGCGCACGCCGTGTTCGGCGTGCCTGCCAGCGCGCGCAGCAGCCATCCTGCTTCGCGATGAACGCACAAGCCGTCTGGGACCATCCGCTGCTGCTGGCCCAGGTGCTGCGTCCCCGTCGTGACGGCCGCAGCGAGGCAGCGCTGCGGGTGGAGGCGCTGGGCGAGCCACGCCGCGCGCTGGCAC
The DNA here is from genome assembly GCA_027443745.1 of Thiomonas sp. Next base: position 4,365 of record DAIAZB010000385.1, read on the forward strand.
TGGAACAGGCGATCCGCGCCCTGCCCGGCGTGCAGCGGGTGGCCATCCTGCCCGCGGCGCGGCGGTTGCGTGTGGTGTGGGACGGCCACAGGCTGCCGCTGGACGCGCTGCTCGAATGCTGTGCCGCGATGCACTGCCCGGCCCAGCCCGTGCCGCACGACGATACCGACGCGGCCCGCGCCGCCGAGCTGCACGACGCGCTGAAGCGCCTGCTGGTTGCCGGCATGTGCATGATGCAGGTGATGGCCTACGCCCTGGTGATCTACCTCGGCGCGGTGGATTTCGTGGACTTCACCACGCGTGGCCTGTTCCGCTGGCTCGGCTTCCTCACCGCGATCCCGCTGGTGGCCTACTCCGCGCAGCCGTTCTTCGCCGGCGCCTGGCACGAGTTGCGCGAACGCCGCCTCGGCATCCACCTGCCGGTGGCGCTCGCGCTGGCGCTGGTGTTCCTCGCCAGCGCATTCGACACCGTGCGCAATGCGGGCGAGGTCTACTTCGACTCGGTGGGCATGTTCGTGTTCCTGCTGCTGGCCGCACGCTACATGGAACTGCGTGCGCGCCATCGTGGCAACGCGCAGGCCGATGCAGTCATCGACGCCGCGCCCCTGCTGGCGCAGCGGATCCGCGCCGACGGCACGCTGGAGACCGTGCCCGCGCTGGCGTTGCATGCGGATGATCGCGTGCACGTCGCCGAAGGCGCCGGCGTGCCTGCCGACGGCGTGCTGGAGTCGGAAGCCGCACGGCTGGACGAAACCCTGCTCAGCGGCGAATCGCATCCCGTGCTGCGTCGTCGCGGCGAGCCACTGGTGGCCGGCAGCGTCCTGCTGGACGGCCCGGTGGTCCTGCGCGTGGAACACAGTGGCGCCGCCACAACCGTCGCGCGCATCGGCGCGCTCGCCGCGCGGGCACGCGGGGCGCGCCGCTGCGACGCCGGCGGCGACCGCGACGCCACCCGCTTCGTGCTGCGCGTGCTGGCGCTCACCTCGCTCACCGCCATCGGCTGGCTGCTGGCTGATCCTGCCCGCGCTTTCGACGCCGCGCTCGCCGTACTGGTGGTGGCCTGCCCCTGCGCCTTCGCGCTGGCGGCCCCCGCCGCCCTCAGCCGGGGGCTTACCGCACTGGCACGCCACGGCGTGCTGGTAACCGACGCCGGCGCGCTCGCCCGTCTCGCACGGGTGGACACCGTGCTGTTCGACAAGACCGGTACGCTGGGCGTGCCGCGGCTCGAGCTGTCCGGCATCGAACCGCTGCGCGGCGATACGCGCGACGCGGTGCTCGCGTTGGCCGCCGCGCTGGCACGCCAAAGCTCGCATCCGCTGGCGCGTGCGCTGACCGATGCGGCCGGGCAACCGGTGCCGTTCATGCAGGCCGGACACGTGCAGGCCGTGGCCGGCGCCGGCCTGCACGGCACGGTCGGCGGGCGCGGGCTGCGCCTGGGCCGCGCCGACTTTGCGCTGGATGGCGCGCCGTCCGGGCCGGACGACGCCGTGCTGCTGGCCGATGCCGATGGCGCCATCGCCCGCTTCCATCTCACCGAACATCCCCGCTACGACGCGCAGGCCACGCTGGACGCGTTGCGCAACGACGGCGTCATGCCCTGCGTCGCCAGCGGCGACGCGCCGGCACGCGTGGCCGCGCTGGCCGCGCAGCTCGGCATCGCCGACTGGCGCGCACGCCAGGCTCCCGCCGACAAGCTCGCGCGCCTGGGCGAACTGCGCAGCGAGGGCCGCGTGGTGCTCGCGGTGGGCGACGGCAGCAACGACGCGCCCGTGCTGGCCGGCGCAGACGTCTCCGCCGCACTGGCGGGCGGCACCGGCCTTGCGCAGGCGCAGGCCGACCTGCTGCTGATGGCCGATCGCCTCGGCGGGCTGGTTCGCGCCCGTAGCGTCGCGCGCGACGTGCAGCGCCTCGTGGCGCAAGGTCGACGCTGGTCGTTGGCCTACAATCTAGCCGCGGTGCCGTTCGCCGCGTTCGGCTTGGTGCCGCCGTGGCTGGCTGGCATCGGCATGTCGCTCAGTTCGCTGGCCGTGGTACTGAACGCCTTGCGCGCGGGCCGCGATGGCAACGGAGCCCGCGAGGAGCTGCGCGCATGAACATCCTGCTGGTGCTGATCCCGGTGACCGCGCTGGTGGTGATCGTGGGCGTGGCACTGTTCTTCTGGGCGGTGAACCACCAGCAGTTCGACGACCTCGACTCGCCCGCCGTGCTGCCGCTGCTGGACGAAGCCGCACCGCACGCCACCACGCACGACGACGAGACTCCCGCACCGTGAATGCCTTGGACGAAACCCGTATCGCCACCCTGGTCGACCGCTTCTACGACAAGGTGCGTGCCGATGCCTCGATCGGCCCGATCTTCGACGCCGCGGTGCACGACTGGCCCGCGCACAAGGCGCTACTGGTCCGCTTCTGGTGCTCGGTGGCGCTGGGTGCG
>DAIAZB010000386.1 GCA_027443745.1 Thiomonas sp.
GATGAGCAGTACAGTGGCCAATCAGAAGGTTTCCACAGGGGCATAGCTCAATTGGCAGAGCGTCGGTCTCCAAAACCGAAGGTTGGGGGTTCGATTCCCTCTGCCCCTGCCACAACCGGGTTCAGCACAACAGTCAGCCATGGCCAATACGAATGTAGAAACCGTCTCCACCACGGCCGACAAGGCCAAACTGGGGGCGGCAGGTGCCGTTTTTCTGGCCGCTTTTGCGGCCTATTACCTTTTACACAGTCAGGAGTTGTGGCTGCGCGTGCTGGCTCTGGCGACCTTACTGCTGCTGGCAGGCGGGCTATTTTTGCTCTCTGAACCCGGGAAAGCCCTGATTGCCTATACTCGTGAGTCTGTTCGTGAAGTGCGCAAGGTTGTCTGGCCGGAGCGCAAGGAAGCCATTCAGATGACAGCAATCGTTTTCGGCTTCGTCATCCTAATGGCCCTTTTCCTCTGGATCACCGACAAGTCGCTTGAGTGGATTTTCTACGACCTGATCCTGGGTTGGAAACATTAATCGGAGTGGTCGATGGTTGAAACCTTGCCTGCCGGCCTCAAGCAGTGGTACGTCGTGCACGCCTATTCAGGCATGGAAAAGGCGGTCGAACGCAATTTGCTCGAGCGTATCGAACGGGCCGGGATGCAGTCGAAATTCGGCCGCATCCTGGTGCCGACCGAAGAAGTCGTGGAGATGAAAAATGGTCGCAAGACCATCACGGAACGCCGCTTCTTCCCTGGCTATGTGCTGGTCGAGATGGAAATGGATGACGCCACCTGGCACCTTGTGAAGCACACCAGCAAGGTGACGGGCTTCGTCGGCGGCGCCAAAAATCGGCCTGCGCCGATCAGCGAAGCCGATGTCAGCAAGATCATGAGCCAGATTCAGGAGGGCGTGGAAAAGCCCCGCCCCAAGGTGCTGTTCGAGTCAGGCGAAATGGTGCGGGTCAAGGAAGGCCCTTTCACCGACTTCAATGGCAATGTCGAGGAGGTGAACTACGAGAAGTCGCGACTGCGCGTCTCGGTCACCATCTTTGGTCGTGCCACTCCGGTGGAGCTTGAGTTCCAGCAAGTCGAAAAACTCTGACCATGTGATTTTTACCCTGAAGCCGTGCCCGAACGGGAGGCGGCTGCAGGTGCCACACAGCATGCGGGCGGCCCGGCATGCTGCGATGAACCCGGTTCCGATTGACTTCGGAATTGCAGAGGCCGCATGAACGAGGAGCCCTCTTGCGCGGGCGTTTGAACTCGATAGGAGAAATTGCATGGCGAAGAAAATCGTCGGCTTCATCAAACTGCAAGTACCGGCCGGCAAGGCCAATCCGTCGCCGCCCATTGGCCCAGCCCTGGGTCAGCGCGGTCTCAACATCATGGAGTTCTGCAAGGCGTTCAACGCCCAGACCCAGGGCGTGGAGCCAGGACTTGCATTGCCCGTGGTCATCACGGCATATGCCGACAAGTCGTTCACCTTCATCATCAAAACGCCGCCAGCAGGCGTGCTGATCAAGAAAGCGATCAAGCTGGAGAAAGGCTCGGCCAAGCCGCTGACCGACAAGGTGGGCAAGATTTCCCGTGCGCAGCTCGAAGACATCGCGAAGACCAAAATGAAAGATCTGACTGCCGCCGACCTGGATGCGGCTGTGCGCACCATCGCGGGCACGGCCCGCTCGATGGGCGTGATTGTGGAGGGCGTGTAAATGGCCAAGAAACTACCCAAGCGCTATGCCGCACTGCGCGCCAAGGTCGAAGCGAACAAGTTGTACTCCGTGGACGATGCGCTGAACCTGATCAAGGCATGCGCCGTAGCCAAATTCGATGAATCCATCGACGTTGCCGTCGCTCTTGGCATCGACGCCCGCAAATCCGACCAGGTTGTGCGTGGCTCGGTCGTGCTGCCGGCCGGAACCGGCAAGGTCAAGCGTGTGGCGGTGTTCGCGCAGGGCGCCAAGGCTGACGAAGCCAAGGCTGCAGGCGCCGACATCGTCGGCTTCGAGGACCTGGCCGAGCAAGTCAAGGCCGGCAATCTGAATTTCGACGTGGTCATCGCCTCACCCGATGCGATGCGCATCGTCGGCGCACTCGGCCAGATTCTTGGCCCGCGCGGCTTGATGCCCAACCCCAAGGTCGGAACCGTCACGCCTGACGTGGCCGGCGCCGTGAAGAACGCCAAGGCAGGCCAGGTGCAGTTCCGTGCCGACAAGGCCGGCATCGTGCACTCGACCATCGGTCGCGCGTCCTTCCAGCCGGATGCGCTGAAAAGCAATCTGCA
>DAIAZB010000387.1 GCA_027443745.1 Thiomonas sp.
CCATGCGCGCCGATGGCGCGGATGTCGCCAGCCTTCAGGCCGGTGTCGCGCAGTAGGGCGGCAACGACCTCGGCGTAGAGTTCGGCGAGTTGCTGCGCGGCGAGGGCGCCGCGGTGGAGTTCGTCGGGGCCGGAAGTGTTCAGCGCCAGCAATTCCTGCCGCAATGCAGCAGGAAAGGCGCGTGCGGCATGGGCGCGCACGCGGGGCGTGCCGCCTGCGGCGCTGGCCAGCAGCACGCCGTCCACACCGTCGAGCGAGGTACCCGACATCAGGCCGATGAAATGGCCAGTGAAATGGCCAGGGTCTGGCCCGGGTTCAGTCGACACGCGCCAGCCGCACCGCGTCGTCGCTGCCGGCGGCCTGCGCGAGCTGGGTGCGCATCACCGACGTTGCGGCGAAGAAGGCGGCCTTCTCGCCCACCGGCAAGGCCTGGCTCGGCGGCACGTAGCGCGCCATGGTCAGCGGGTCGACGACGCGGCCCTTGACGTGGAACTCGAAGTGCAGATGCGGCCCGGTGGACCAGCCGGTGTTGCCGGATTTGGCGATGACCTGGCCCGATGTGACCTGCTGGCCGGTGCGCACGTCAAGCTTGCTGAGATGGGCGTAAACCGTCTCGAAGCCGCCGGGATGGTCGATTTTGACGACATTGCCGTAGCCGTTCTCCAGCCCGGCCTTGGCGACGCGACCGTCGGCCACGGTGCGCACGGGGGTGCCCACGGCAACGTGAAAATCGATGCCTTCGTGCAACTGCGTGCGCTTGACCACGGGGTCGAAGCGCATGCCGAAGTGCGAGGTGATTCTGGCCCCGGGCATGGGCGACGCGAGGAACACGCGCTGCAGGCTGTGGCCCTCAGGGGTGTAATACGCGCCCGACCCGGTTGCGCCGCGCGGCGCGAACCATAGCGCCTGCACGCTCTTGCCGTGGCTGGTGATTTCGGCGGCGAGCACACGTCCGGTGCGCACCGGACGGCCATCCACCGCGAGCATTTCGTAGGCCACGGCAAAGCGGTCGCCGCGACGCAGGTCTCGCTTGAGGTTGAAGCGGTCGGCAAAGATGCGTCCGAGTTGCGCTGTCACCGAGGGCGGCAGGTCGGCGCTTTGCGCGGCGCTGGCCAGCATGCCGCGTATTTCGCCGGCGGCCATGCGGGTCTGGGTCTGCATGGCCAGCGGGGTGAGGGTCTTGGACCAGCCGTCGGCTGAGGGCGTCAGGGTCAACCGCAGCCAAGTGGCGCCGGCCGGAGCGGTGGAATCAGCTTGCGTCCCTCGAGGGGGCACCTTGGCAGGCGGCGTGTCTGCCGCCGTTCGTTGCGGCGCCAGGGCCAGGTTGCCCTGCAGTTGGCGAAGCTGTCCGGCGCTGTCGACCTGGGCTGAAATCTCGGTGCCGGCATTGCTCAGCATCAGGCCACGCATCTGGCTGTCGGCGCTGAGTTGGCGCAAGGTGGCCGGATCGGTCACACCCAGGCGTCTGAGCAGGGTCTGCACCGTATCGCTGCGATGGACTCGGGCCGTGCGGTAGAGCAGCACCGGCTGATCATCCAACGCCTGGGCCTGAGACGCGGCATCGGTCTGCAGGGCGATGGTCAGGGTGGTTTGCGGACTGAGCGCCGGGTCGGGTGTACCGGGAGCGATGGCGTAGGCGGCGATGCCACTGCCCATCAGCGCCAGACCCACGGCCAGCGCCACGCGCTGAGGATGGGCCTGCAAGACATCGCGCGCGGCGCGCCCGGACAAGGCGAGTTCCGCGCGCACGGCATGCAGGCGAGCATGCAACGTCAGTGGGGACGACTGGCGAGTCATTGGCTTCAGCCCTGTTGCGGCGCTGCGGGGCGAGCGCCTGGCGAGCGCCCGGCGCTCACACTGGCCACCTCGGGGCCGGGAACCAGCGCCAGCATCTGCCGCGGCGTGGCGGTCTGGGCAAAGAATTCGGTGCGCAAGGCGCCGGGCACCGACGTGCCCTTGGGCGAGTAATGCGCAATGGTCAGCGGATTGACCGGGGTGCCGTTGACGAAGAACTGGAAATAGAGGTGCGGTCCGGTGGACCAGCCGGTGTTACCCGACAGCGCCACGACTTCACCCTGCTTCACCGGTTCGCCCACATGCACCTCGAACTTGCTGAGGTGCGCATAAATGGTTGCAAAACCATCGGGATGCACCACCTTCACATACTTGCCGTAGCCCGTGCCCCAGCCGGCGTAGGCTACGCGGCCGTCGGCAATGGTTTTCACCGGCGTGCCCACGGGAATGGCAAGGTCGATGCCTTTGTGGAACTCGTGGAAGTGCATCACCGGATTGGTGCGCCAGCCCCAGCCCGAGGTGATGCGGTCATACGGCAGCGGCGACAGCAAGAAGGCGCGCGCCAGACTGCCGCCCTTGGGGTTGTAGTAACCGGCGGCCTGCGGGTGCCCCGGCGGGCTGAACCAGACGGCCGAATGCACATGCCCCTGGTTGATGATTTCGGCCGAGATGATGCGCCCCACGCGCAGGACCTGACCCTGGGCTTCATACACGCGGTAGGCCACGGTAAAGCGATCGCCCGGACGCAGGTCGCGGCGGAAATTCACTTCGCCGGCGAACAGATTCACCATTTGCGTGGCGACGGAATCGGGCATGCCGGCGGCGTCAGCCGCGGCGAAAAGGGTGCTCCGGACCACGCCGGTGGCCATGCGCAACTGCGCCTGCGCCGTCTGTTGCGTGACCTTGCTCTGAAAGGCACCGTCCGGCTGCGACACCAGCGTCAGCAAGCGCCAGGTCTGCTGCTCTGGCTGCGCCAGTGCCAGGGCTGTGTTCTGCGAAACAAGGGGTTGAGCAGCCTTCGCCGTGGCTGCTTTGCCGCCCTGCGGCAGACGCGCTTGCAAGCTCACCAATTCACCCAGGCTGTTCACCTGGGCCGTGACCACGTGCCCCGGTTCTGCGAGCAGGGCGCGCAGATCGGCATTGGCGGCAAGCTGACGCAACTGAGACGGATCCGTGACCTGCAGGCGGCGCAGCAGGGACTCCACCGTGTCGCCAGCCTGGACATAGGCCGTGGCGTAAACCGATGAAGGCTGGTCTTCGAGCGCCTGCGCCTGGGGCGTAAGGTCGAGCGACAGCGGCACGGTCAGCGTGGTGGCGGGCGGCAACTGGGGTTGGGGGCCATATTCAGCCAGGCCAAAGGCTGTGGCGCTGGACAGCAGCAGGACCGATCCCACGGCGGCGGTGATGCGCCCAGGGTGGCTTTCGACCGCTTCACGCAGCTGAAGCATGCCAGCGCGCAGCCGGGCCGAAGTTTTCGCGATCAAACTCATGCGCACTCCTTGAATGTCGAGTGGCGGAACAACCGGTCGGCATCGGCCAACCAGGGCGAAGGGGATGGAGCGCACCGCGCCCTGAAACCGTGGGCGGTGCCGAACGACAGCCGGTTCAAGCCGTTCTCCGCCGCAGCGGATGGAGAAGGCCGCCGGACGCGGCTCCAATACACTGCCAGATCTGCGCGATGTTGCGAGTGCTCACGATGTCGCGAGCGCTCACGGGAGCCAGACTGCAGGGCGGCGCCGAGTTTAACAGCCGTTTCACGCGAAAATCCACATAAGTCCATGGCTGATTCCTTTGCTCACAAACCTGACGCTCCTGGGGGCGCCTCCTCGCAACGCCCTGTCCCAGAGCACACCCCGACGCCACCCTTGACCCCGGAACAGACCCAGGCCGTGCGGCAAGCCCTGGCCGTGACCAAGCGCGGCTGCGCCGAACTGCTGGTGGAAACCGACTGGGTCGCCAAACTGACCCGCAGCGCCCGAACCGGTCAGCCGCTGCGCATCAAGCTCGGCCTCGACCCCACGGCGCCGGACATCCACATCGGCCATACCGTCGTGCTCAACAAGCTTCGGCAGTTGCAAGATCTGGGCCATACGGTCATTTTTCTGATCGGCGACTTCACCTCGCGCATCGGCGACCCGTCCGGGCGCAACGCCACGCGCCCGCCGCTGACCCTCGAGCAGATCAAGACTAACGCCCAGACCTATTACGCCCAGGCCAGCCTGGTGCTCGACCCGGACAAAACCGAGGTTCGCTACAACTCCGAATGGAGCGAGCCGCTGGGGGCCGACGGCATGATTCGCCTGGCCGCCAAGTACACCCTGGCACGGCTGCTGGAACGCGATGACTTCACCCAGCGCCACAAGGCGGGGATCCCGATTGCGATGCACGAACTGCTCTACCCCTTGATGCAGGGTTACGACTCGGTCGCGCTCAAAAGTGATCTGGAATTGGGCGGAACCGACCAGAAATTCAACCTGCTGGTCGGGCGCGAGCTGCAAAAAGAATACGGCCAGGAGCCGCAGTGCATCCTCACCATGCCCCTGCTCGAAGGTCTGGACGGCGTGGAAAAAATGTCCAAGTCCAAGGGCAACACCATCGGCATCCAGGAGGAGCCGGCGACCATGTTCGCCAAGCTGCTGTCGATCAGCGACGTGCTGATGTGGCGCTATTTCGAGTTGTTGTCGTTCCGGCCGCTCGAGGAGATCGCGGCGCTCGAGGCCGAGGTGAACGCCGGTCGCAACCCGAAGGACGCCAAGGTGATGCTGGCACGGGAGATCGTCACCCGCTTCCACAGCGCTGCTGCTGCCGACACCGCGCAGGCCGACTTCGAGCTGCGCGCGCGCGGCGGCGTACCGGACGACATTGCCGAATGTCGCCTCAGCCTGCCCGCCGAAGGCCTGGGCCTGCCCGCCGCGCTGAAACAGGCCGGACTGGTGCCCTCCACCGCCGAGGCCCTGCGCATGATCGAACAGCGCGGCGTGCGCGTCGACGGCACCGTGGCCGAAGACCGCGCGCTGAAACTGGGTGCCGGCACTGTGGTGCTGCAGGTGGGTAAGCGCAAATTTGCGCGGGTGACGCTAGGCTGAGCACCACCGGGCAGCGAGCAGGGCAGGCGTGCCAGCCTGCGGCAAGAAGAGACGTTTTTGGTCTGCGGGTGACGCGAACCGTCACCCGTGAGCCCTGCCCATGTGCCATTTCAAACGCGCTTGACCAGCCGGATCAGGAACAGCAGCACGATGGCGCCCAAGGTGGCGACAATCAGACTCGGGATGATGCCGCCGCCAGGGAACAAGCCCAGCAGGCGGAAGAGAAAACCGCCGAGGAAGGCGCCAACGACACCCACCACCAAATCACCCAGCAGGCCGAAACCGCTGCCTTTGGTGATTTTTCCGGCCAGCCAACCGGCGATAATGACGATGATGAGAAAACCGATCAAGCTCATGGTGTTTCCTTTGGGTCAGGTGCAGCTTGCCGCAGGGAAATTCCCCGGATTCATTCGGCGCAGCCTAGAGGCTGTGGCCGTGAACCGCAAGCATGATCAGAGCATCGTTCCCGCAGCCTGGCTCAGCGCCCGCTCCGCCAGGCGGGCGTAGAGCGCCGCGCCCAGCGGCAGCACGGCATCGTTGAAGTCATAGCGCGGGGTGTGCAAGAAGCCTCCGGCCTCGCAACCCTGGCCCAAGCGCAGGTAGGCGCCTGGCCGGGCCTGCAGCATGAACGCGAAGTCTTCGGCGCCCATGCTGGGTGGCAGATCGCGCACCACGGCGGCGTCGCCCACCAGTTCCGCGGCCACTTCGGCGGCGTAATGCGCCACTTGCGGCGTGTTGATGGTGGCGGGGTAGATGCGCTCATAGTGCAGTTCGGCACTGGCGCCGAAGGCCTGCGCCACCGATTGCACGATGCGGCCGAGGCGCTTTTCCACCAGCGCCTGCACCTCGGCGCGAAAGGTGCGTACCGTGCCCACCAGTGTCACCTGGCGCGGAATCACGCTCATGGCGGAGAGGTCGCCGCCACGCATGGCGCAAATGCTGACCACGGCTTCGTCCAGCGGGTTGACGTTGCGGGCGACGATGCTTTGCACCGCGGTGATGATGTGGGCCGACACCAGCACCGGGTCGATGGTCATGTAGGGGTGCGCGCCGTGGCCGCCTTCGGCCGTGACCTTGATGGTGATGCGATCGGCTGCCGCCATCATCGGCCCGGGTGTGAGGCCGATGCGCCCGGGCGGCAAGGCCGGCCAGTTGTGCATGCTGAACACCCAATCCGTCGGGAAGCGCTCGAACAGGCCGTCGTCCATCATGGCCTTGGCGCCGCCCAGGCCCTCCTCGCCGGGCTGGAAGATGCAGTGCACGGTGCCGGCGAAGTTGCGCGTGGCCGCCAGATAGCGCGCCGCGCCAAGCAGCATGGCGGTATGGCCGTCGTGGCCGCAGGCGTGCATCACCCCGCCCTTGCTGGAGCGCCAGGGAAAGTCGCTGTCTTCCTTGATGGGCAGCGCATCCATGTCGGCGCGCAGGCCGACGGCCCGCACGCCAGGCTCGGCGCCGCCGTTCACCGGCGTGTCGGGGGAGGACTCGTGCGCGTGTCTGCCGCGGATGGCCGCGACCACGCCGGTGCGGCCGATGCCGGTCTGCACCTCATCGACCCCGTAGCGCCGCAGTTCGTCCGCGACGAAGGTGGCCGTGCGGTGCTCCTCGAAGCCGAGTTCCGGGTGGGCGTGCAGATCACGCCGGATGCGCGTGAGTTCAGCGTGATACGCGCTGATGTGTTGAATGGGACCGGTGAGCTTCCACATACGGGGGTTGCCGCTGCACCTTATGGTGAGATATTCCATTGAAGCACCGACGCCACAGCGCCGCAAACACTCTGGCCAATGCCTGCATGGCCACCGCTGGCATGCCGGGCTGCGGCGGGGCCCGAGCGCAAGCCAAATCGGCCGATGCGCGGGAGCGGGAACCTGGACAGGCGTAGGCTTTCGCCGGTGGCTACGGAGCCACTCCCGGACCTGCCCGTTCCTTGCTTGCAGCCTTGCGAGAACCCGCCATGCTCACACGTGACGCCTGCACCGCGCTCGACGCGCAAGACCCGCTCGCCGACCTGCGCGCCCAGTTCGACTTGCCCACCGGCCGCATCTATCTCGACGGCAACTCCCTCGGCGCCCTGCCACGCAGCACCGCCCGGCGGCTGCAACAGGTGGTGACGCAAGACTGGGGGCAAGGGCTGATTGAAAGCTGGAATACGGCCAACTGGATGACCTGGCCGCAGGGTGTTGGTGACAAGATCGCGCGGCTGATTGGCGCCGCCCCGGGCGAAGTGGTCGCCGCCGACTCGACCTCGGTCAACCTCTACAAGGTGCTGAGCGCAGCCACCCGGATCCAGCGCCTTGCGCAGCCGGCCCATCACGTACTGCTGAGCCAGCGCGACAACTTCCCCACTGACCTCTACATCGCCCAAAGCGTGTGTGCCGCAGCCGGCTGGCGGCTGGAACTGGCGGAGGCTGCGGCCATCCCGGCCCGGCTCGCCGCCGGCGATGTGGCCGTGCTCATGCTGACGCACGTGAACTACCGCACCGGCGCCCTGCACGACATGGCCGCGCTCACCACGCAAGCGCATGCGACCGGGGCGCTTGCGGTGTGGGACCTGGCGCATTCAGCCGGCTCGGTGCCGGTGCGTCTACATGCGGCCGATGCCGATTTCGCCGTCGGCTGCGGCTACAAATTCCTCAACGGCGGCCCCGGTGCGCCCGCCTTCGTCTGGGTGCATCCGCGCCATGCAGACGTGGCGCAACCCCTCTCGGGCTGGATCGGCCATGCGCAGCCGTTCAACTTCACCACGCACTACAAAGCCGCCGCCGGCATCCATCACTATCTGTGCGGCTCTCCGCCCATCCTGGGTCTGGCCGCCCTCGACTGCGGCGTGGACTCGGTGCTCGCGGCCGAACCGCTGGGCGGCATGGCGGCACTCCACGCCAAGGCCGGGCAACTCGGCGACCTGTTCATGCGTCTGGTGGACGAGCGCTGCGCCGGCCTCGGGCTGGATGCGGCATCGCCGCGCGACGCCGCACAGCGCGGCAGCCAGGTCAGCCTGGCCCACGCCCAGGCCTGGCCCGTGATGCAGGCGCTGATCGCGCGTGGCGTGATCGGCGATTTCCGCGCCGGTGCCGACGGCGATCCGGACCTGCTGCGCTTCGGCTTCACCCCGCTTTATTTACGCTTCGTGGATGTGTGGGATGCGGTGGAGACGCTGGCCGACATCCTTGGCAGCCGCAGTTGGGATGTGCCCACCTTCCACGCCCGCAAGGCCGTGACCTGAGCCCGCCTGCACGACCGCGGAAACAACGCAGACCACCGACACGCCATCATGTCCCTGCCCCCAACCGAATCTCCACGGCTCGACTTTGCCCATGACCTCAGCTACGCCGACTACCTTCACCTGGCCGAGGTGCTGAACGCACAGCACCCGCTGTCGCCCGATCCGAACGAGCTGCTGTTCATCGTGCAGCACCAGACCAGCGAGTTGTGGATGAAGCTCATGCTGCACGAGCTGCACCAGGCGCGAGCCCAGATCGTCGGCGAAGCCATGCCAGCAGCCTTCAAGACCCTGGCGCGGGTGTCGCGGGTCATGGAACAACTGGTGCATGCCTGGAGCGTGCTGGCCACCATGACGCCGCCCGAATACTCTGCCATCCGCCCCTACCTCGGCCAGTCCAGCGGCTTTCAGAGCGCACAGTACCGGAGTATCGAGTTCATGCTCGGCAACAAGAACGCCGTCATGCTGCGTCCGCATGCGCACGACGCCGCCGTGCTCGCGGAAGTCGAGGCCGCGCTGCGACAACCCTCGCTGTACGACGAGAGCCTGCGCCTGCTGGCACGTCGTGGACTTCCCGTTCCGGCCAGCCATCTACAGCGTGACTGGGCCCTGCCCTATACCGAAAGCGCCGACGTCGAAGCCGCCTGGCTCACGGTATACCGCGCGCCCCAAGCGCATTGGGATCTGTACCAGCTCGGCGAAAAGCTCACCGACCTGGAAGACGCCTTCCGCCTCTGGCGCTTCCGCCACGTCACCACCGTGGAGCGCATCATCGGCTTCAAGCGCGGCACCGGCGGCACCTCTGGCGTGGGCTATTTGCGCAAGATGCTCGACGTCGTGCTGTTCCCCGAACTCTGGCGTCTGCGCACGGACCTGTGAACGCGCGGCCCGTGGCCAGGACCACGCATCAACACCCAGGCCCCGATGGGTCGGCGGCCACGATGCTGACGCCATGCAGAATGACGCTATTGAACCGCTTCGTCATCGGTTCTCCAACCCGCTTCACTTTGCTCTCGAACCTGCCCGGGAAACCATGGATGCCGCTCATGCCGCCTTCGAACCCGTCTCGACGACTGTGACCGTTGGCGTCGTGATTTCCATCGTCGTGCCTTGCCATGACGAGGTCGGCAATCTGCAAGCGCTTTACATGCGGGTGCGCGAGGTCATGGACCGGCAAGCTGAAGCCTGGGAGATGGTCTGCGTCAACGACGGCAGCCGCGACCAGACCCTGGCCCAACTGCTGGCGTTGCGCCGGGCCGATGAGCGTGTGGTCGTGATCGATCTGTCGCGCAACTTCGGCAAGGAAGCCGCACTGACGGCGGGACTGGAGCATGCGCGCGGCCAAGCCATCATCCCGCTCGACGCTGATCTGCAGGATCCGCCCGAACTCATCCCCGCGTTGCTGGCGAAATGGCGCGATGGCTACGACGTGGTCAACGCGGTGCGCATCGCGCGCGATGGCGAGGGCTGGCTCAAGCGCGTCACGGCGCACATGTTCTATCGTGTGATCAACCGCCTGAGCCACGTCGACATCCCATCCGACACCGGCGACTTCCGCCTGATCACCCGACCCGTGCTCGAAGCCCTGATGGCGCTGCCCGAGCGCCGTCGTTTCATGAAAGGCTTGTTTGCATGGGTGGGGTTTCGCACCGTCGCCGTTCCCTACCGGCGCAGTCCGCGGCACGCCGGGCGCAGCAAGTGGAATTACTGGAAGCTGTGGAACTTCGCGCTCGAGGGAATCACCTCGTTCAGCATTGCCCCGCTGCAGCTTGCGTCCTATCTGGGGTTTGCGGTGTCACTGTTTGCGTTCACTTACGCGGCATGGGTGGTGATGCAAACCTTGCTGCATGGAAATCCCATCAAGGGCTACCCGTCACTCATGGTGACCTTGCTGTTTCTGGGCGGCGTCCAGCTCATGGCGCTGGGGGTGATTGGAGAGTACCTCGGTCGGCTCTATGAGGAAAGCAAGCAGCGTCCCGTGTATCTGGTGCGCCGGACGTGGCCGGATCGGGATGGCGGCGAAACACCCAGCGTTTGGCCGACATGAAATTCACCACCATGCCGGCCAGCGAGCCCGCCGCCACGGCGAGCAGGGGTTTGAGGGCGCCGGCCGCATCCAGTGCGTGCAGCGCCAGCATGTAGGTTGCGAGGTTGACCACGCCACCCACAGCCATGGCCGACAGATAGCGCCACCACTCACCCCAGGTCGGCGGCACATGCCTGAGCGCAAACGTGTGGCGACGGTTGATTTGCCAGGTGACGACAACCGCGCATAGAAAGGATGCCAGCCGCCCGGCGCCGTAGCCCCAGCCGAGATGCAGAAAAACGTACAGCAAGCCGGCATCGACGACAAAGCCAAGCCCTCCGCTGAGGGCGAATAGGATGGGTTGCCTGAATGTCGACAACATCGTTTTGAACGGGTGGGAAATGAGGCTTTCGATTTCAAGAGTCAGCCGGGCTGACTTGGTCCGTTTGCTGATCGCACTGGCCGCGCTGAGTTTCTTGTTGACCTTGCGCGCCGAGTATATGGGCGAGGAAGCGGTGTATTCACTGCTCTCCCTCGAAATGCATCACTACGGGAGCGATCTCACGCCGATCCTGTACGGTGCCGTCTATGGTCGTCCTCCGCTGTTCAATTGGCTGATCATGCCGCTGGCCGACTGGCTGGGCTGGCAACATGTGCTGCAGGCGGCGCGCATGGTCACCGCGCTGGCCACCTTGGCGACCGCGGGCCTGACGCTGTGGATCGCCCGCATGTCCGGGTTGCCGCAGCGGGCCGCCGAATTGGCGGCGCTCGTGTTTCTGAGCATGGCTTACGCCCTCTTCTGGTACGGCTGGATCTCCTATTCCGACGCCCTGTTTGGGTTTTGCATCATGCTGGCCATTGCCGCCGGCATCGCCGCCGTGGTCGAAAAACGCCACGCCTGGCTCCTGCTGGCCTGCCTGGCTTTGATCGCCGGGTTTCTGACCAAAGCCCTGACGATCTACGTGTTCTACGCCGCAGCCATGCTCGTGCTCGCCGTGCGGCAGAAAAGCTGGGGGTTCCTGCTCCATTGGCGCAGCCTGCTCATCCACGCGGCAGCGCTGGCGTTTCCCTGGGTCTGGTGGCGCCTCCTCACACCCGGCATGTCGCAGGGATCCGGCATGCTTGGCGACATCCTCAGTCGCATGCAGGAACAGCATCACCAGAACTACCTTGACGATCAGTTGGGTTTTGTCGTCGATGGGTTCAAAATGCTGCTGCCACTGTCGCTGGTGTTTCCGGTGCTGGCGTGGCGGGATCGGCGGCGACAAAGGCTGGCTGGATCAACAGGGCAGCCCACCACCTTGCCATCCATGGTGTGGACCCTGTTGTGGATCGTCACGCTGAACTTTCTCCCCTATTTGATTGCCCCGCAAAGCAACGTGCGCTATGTCTACCCACTGACCGGGCTGGTGGCCGTGATCTTCGCCGCGATGGCTGCGAGTCGAGACTGGGAGCGGGCCGTGATCGTCGCCGCGGCCAGCTTCATCGCCCTGAAATATGCCCTCGGCATCGGATGGCTTCCGGCCTACCAGCAGCGCGCGCACAACTTCAAGGCTGTGGCTCTGGAGATCTCCAAGGTGGTCGGCTCAGCCCCGCTGTACGTGGACAACACCGCGTGGCAAGGGCTCAGCGTGGCGGCCAACATCGACGTGATGCGCCTGCAGCATCCGCTGCGGTTTCCACAGCCCGGCGATCAGGGCTATCTGCTCGCCTACAGCAAGAAGCCCGATTGGCCGATCGTGGTCAAGGTGTATCGCTTCAGCGATCCGCTTTATCTGCTGTGTCGCGGCTCGCAGTGCCCACGGCCTGGGGCCCATCCCTAGTGCCGGTCCCCTCCAGAGACTCGCACGCGCCGGGGTGGCAACAGCCTGAACAGGCCCGACCCAGCCCTCACGGCTTTTCTAAGATGCAGCCCGGCCGACCCACGACCCCATGAACCGTTCATCTCCATCCCCAGCCGACCTGCCCGCACGCAGCCTGCGCGCGGTGTGGCATCCGTGCACGCAGATGAAGCGCCACGAGGGCGCGCCGCCGCTGGACATCGTGCGCGGCGAGGGCGTGTGGCTGATCGACGCGCAAGGCCGGCGCATTCTGGATGCGGTGAGTTCCTGGTGGGTGAACCTGTTCGGCCACAACCAGCCGCAGATCAAGGCGGCGATCACGGCGCAAATGGATCGCATCGAGCATGTCATGCTCGCCGGGCTAACGCATGCGCCCGTGGTGGAATTGTCGGAGCGTCTGCATGCGCGCACCGGCCTGGGCCATGCCCATTACGGCAGCGACGGCGCCAGCGCCACCGAAATTGCGCTGAAAATGAGCGCGCACTATTGGCGCAACCGCGGCCAGCCGCAGAAGAACCGGTTCATCGGCCTGGCCGGTGGCTACCACGGCGAAACCGTGGGCGCGCTGGCCGTGACCGACGTGCCGCTGTTCCGCCAGAGCTACGCGCCGCTGGTGCGCGTTGCCGCCACCGTGCCGGTGCCCGACCTGCGGCGCAAGCCTGCGCATCGGAGCGAGGCTGAATGGGTGGCGCATTGCTCCAGCGCGCTGGAGCGGCATCTGCAGCAGCATGCCGGCCGCACCGCCGCGCTCATCGTCGAACCGCTGGTGCAATGTGCCGCCGGTTTCGTCTTCTACCCGCCCGCCTACCTCGCCCGTGTGCGCGAGCTGTGCACCCAATATGAGGTGCATCTGGTGGCCGACGAAATTGCCGTGGGCATGGGCCGCAGCGGCAGCTTGCTGGCCTGCGAGCAGGCGAACGTGCGGCCCGACTTCTTCTGCCTGAGCAAGGGCCTCACCGGAGGCTACCTGCCGCTGTCGGTGGTGCTCACCACCGACATGGTGTACGCCGCGTTCTACGACGACGACGTCGCGCGCGGCTTTCTGCATTCGCATTCCTACACCGGCAACCCGCTGGCCTGCAGCGCGGCGCTGGCGACGCTGGACCTCCTCGACGAGGCCCGCCTGGCCGCCAACCGCGCGCTGGCGACCCGACTCGACGCTCTCTTCGCCCCGCTGCACGCGCACCCACGCCTGCGGCACGCACGCCACATCGGCCTGATCTGGGCCTGGGACGTGGCCGATGCGCCGGCCGACTTCGCGCGCCGCTTTGCCGCCGAAGCGCTGGCACGCGGCGCGCTGCTGCGCCCCATCGGCAGCACGCTGTACTTCATGCCGCCCTATGTCATCGACGTGGCCGCCGCCGAACATCTGTGCGCCGCCACGCTCGATGCCCTGCGTGCAACGCTGGGCGACGCACCGACATCCCCGGCGCATGTCCACGCCGCCCCACAGGAACGCGCACTGCCATGAACAACCGTCCCGCGCCCGCCTGGTTCGTCGCCGGCACCGACACCGAAATCGGCAAGACCCTGGTGGCCTGCGCCCTGCTGCACAAGCTGCGCGCCAAGTTCGCGCATGTGGTCGGCGCCAAGCCGGTGGCGGCGGGCCTGGAGGCGGATGGCATCAACGCCGACGTCGCCCAACTGCGCGCCGCCAGCAACCTGCAGGTACCGGCCGAACTCGACAACCCCTACGCCCTGCGCGAGCCGGTGTCGCCGCACCTGGCGGCACGCGCCGAGGGGCGCGTGATCGACCCGCACCGCATTGCCAACGCTGTGGCGCAACTGCGCCTGCTGGCCGACGCCGTGGTGGTCGAAGGCGTCGGCGGCCTGCTGGTGCCGCTGTCCGATACGGCCGACGGCGGCGACCTCGCCCGGCTGCTGCGCCTGCCCGTGGTGCTGGTGGTCGGGCTCAAGCTCGGCTGCCTCAACCACGCGTTGCTGACCCAGGAAGCCATCGCTTCGCGCGGCCTGCATTTCGCCGGCTGGGTCGGCAACCGCATCGACCCAGCCATGCTGCGCGCCGACGACAACCTCACCACCTTGCGCAGCCGCCTGCGCGCGCCTTGTCTAGGCGTCGTGCCGCACATGACCGCACCGGACACCATGCTTGCTTCAAGCGTGCTGGAGTTGCCGACTTGAGACACTATCCAGAGGCCTTATCCGGCATCCACGGCGCGTAGGATGCACGCATCGAATTCCTTCGCGGGGCGACTCTCGCCGCATTTTGGATGAAGCACTTCCTACTGCCGATGGCTCTCTTCCTCGTGTCAGCACCCCTGCTTGCTGCTGACCTGCCAGCGAACATTGCGGCGCAGTTGCCGATTGGTTACGTGCCGATGGTGGTTCGCGCGGGGCCGCGAATCGAGGACCATCGACAGAGCATGCTTGTCGTTGCCCACAAGCGCGGCGACTCAGCGGCAAACCCATCGCCGCGCCCGTTGCTGATCTTTGAGGAGCAGGCGAACGGTGGATACCGCCTCTCCGCGCGCAACGATACGGTGGTGCTGCGCGCCAATGACGGCGGTCAATGCGATCCCTTCGATGACGGCGAAGATGGGCTTGCGGTCAAGGGCCGCTTCTTTACGGTGCAGAACGCCGTCGCTTGTGGAGCCCATTGGACCGATTTCATCACGTTCCGCTACGACCTCGAACGTCGCTCCTGGCTCTTCGACAACGAGATCGTGACCTTCTCCGATCCGCTCAACGGCACACCCGACAACATCAAGATGACCCATGCAAGCCGTGCAAACCCGGTTAGCTTCGAGACCTGGCGCCGCATGCATTGAGGCATGCCATTTGCATGGAGAGCGCCCCCAGACCTGCCGCTTGCGCGTCAGGCCCCCCAAGGGGGATGAGAAAACTTGGGGCGGCCCGGCGTTTTCTCATGAGCGTCCGCAGCCGGCGGGATCAAAACCCGCAGCGACCTGGCTTTCCTGCGGGGTATTCCCAACCCGAGGCGCAGCGCCCCCAAGAACACTCCTTTACGGACTCCGTTTCAAGCCCATGATTCCTGATTTTTCCGACAATCTCGCCGCGCTCGACGCCGCCCACCTGCGGCGCAAGCGCCGTGTCGTGGAACACTACGATGGCGCCCACCTCACCGTGGACGGCCATGCCATGCTGACCTTCTGCAGCAACGACTATCTCGGCCTGGCCCAGCACCCCGCCATCGTCGAAGCCGCGCGCGAGGCTGCCACCCGCTGGGGCCTGGGCGCCACCGCCTCGCCGCTGGTGTGCGGGCACAGCAGCGCGCACGAAGCGCTGGAGCACGAACTGGCGACCTTCGTCGGCATGCCGCGCGCGCTGTATTTCTACGCCGGCTTTCCGGCCAACGTGGGCATCGTGCCGGCGCTGGTGGAGCGTGGCGACGCGGTGTTTTCCGATGCGCTGAACCACGCCTGCCTGATCGACGGGGCCCGGCTGAGCCGTGCCGACGTGCAGGTGTACGCCCACGCCGATGCCGATGCCCT
>DAIAZB010000388.1 GCA_027443745.1 Thiomonas sp.
GACGCCTATGCCAAGCGCCTGCAGGTGCAGGAGAAGATGACGGCGCAAATCGCCCAGTGCATCCACGACACGCTGCAACCCATCGGCGTGGGCGTGGTGATCGAGGCCAGCCACGAGTGCATGACCACCCGCGGCGTGCACAAGCGCGGGGTCAGCATGGTCACCAGCACCTTGCTCGGCTGCTTCCGCGAAGACCACCGCACGCGCGACGAGTTCATGCGGCTGATGCGGGGGTGAACGGGCTCCTTACCCGGCGCTGAACACGAACATCGCCTCCGAGGCCCGCAGGTTGGGCCAGGCATGGACTTCGCGCCCGGCGTGCACGCCGAAGGCCTCGTGCACGCGCAGGCCGCATGTGGCGGCGAGGCCGGCGAAGTCGGCGTGGGTGGCCACGCGCAGATTGGGTGTGTCGTACCACTGGTAGGGCAGCTCGTCCGTCACGGGCAGGCGGCCGCGGGCGACGCGCAGGCGGATGCGCCAGTAGGCGAAGTTGGCGAAGCTGACGATGCCGCTACGGCCGACGCGGGCGGCCTCGCGCAGCGCGCCCTCGGTGTGCCGCAGGTTGGGCAGCGAGTCGATCAGCAGCACGACGTCGAAGCTGGCGTCGGCGAACATGGTGAGGCCCTGCTCCAGGTCGAGTTGCAGCACGTCCACGTCGCGGCGGGCGCAGGCCACGAGCTTGTCGGGGTCGATCTCGACGCCCTGCACCGAGCAGCCGCGCGCATCGCGCAGATGCGCGAGCAGGGCGCCGTCGCCGCAGCCGAGGTCGAGCACGCGGCTGCCGCGCGGCACGCGCGCGGCGATGATGGCGTGTCGCGGGTCGTGCGTGACGCGGCGCGGTTGGGATGTGTCGGACATCATCGCGCGTCCTCCAGCTTCAGGTCGTGGGCGATGCGGTCGAAATAGGCGCGCACCATGTCGTGGTAATGCGGCTCGTCCATGAGGAAGGCGTCATGGCCGTGGGGCGACTCGATTTCGGCATAGCTCACTTCGCGGCGGTTGGCCAGGAGCGCGCGCACGATCTCGCGCGAGCGCTCGGGGGCGAAGCGCCAGTCGGTGGTGAAGCTGGCCAGCAGGAAACGCGCGGTGGCCGGGGCGAACGCGGCGGTGAGATCGCCGCCATGGGCCGCGGCCGGGTCGAAATAGTCGAGCGCGCGTGTCAGCAGCAGATAGGTGTTGGCGTCGAACACGCCGCTGAATTTTTCGCCCTGGTGGCGCAGATAGCTTTCGATCTGGAAGTCCACGTCGAAGCCGTAGCCGAGTTCGCCGTTGCGCAGGTTGCGACCGAACTTGCTGGCCATGGCGTCGTCGCTCAAGTAGGTGATGTGGCCCACCATGCGCGCCATCGCCAGTCCCTGGCGCGGCACCACGCCGTGGGCGTAAAAGTTGCCGCCATGGAAGTCCGGATCGGTGATGATGGCGCGCCGCGCCACTTCGTTGAAGGCGATGTTCTGCGCCGACAGATTCGGCGCGGTGGCAATGGCGACGCAATGCGCCACCCGCTGCGGGTGGCGGATGGCCCAGCACAGCGCCTGCATGCCGCCGAGGCTGCCGCCCATCACGGCGGCGAGGCGCCGGATGCCGAGGCGGTCGAGCACGCGCGCCTGCGCGTCCACCCAGTCTTCCACCGTCACCACCGGGAAGCGGCTGCCCCAGGGCTGGCCGGTTGCGGGGTCGATGCTCATCGGCCCGGTGGAGCCGAAACAGGAGCCGGGGTTGTTGATGCCGACGACGAAGTAGCGCTCGGTGTCCACCGGCTTGCCCGGGCCCACCATGTTGTCCCACCAGCCACGGGTTTTCGCGTCGCCGCCATACGTGCCAGCGACATGGTGGCTGGCGTTCAGGGCGTGGCACACCAGCACCGCGTTGCTGGCGTCGGCGTTGGGTCGGCCGTAGGTTTCCACCACCAGTTCGTAGGCAGGCAGCGAGGCGCCGCTTTGCAGCGGCAAGGGCGCGTCGAACGCCATGCGGCTGGGCGTCTTGTCGCCAAGGTCGGAGAGAGGGGCCATGCGCGTGTCCATGAAAAAACCGGCGGTTTCGGCGGCAGGGGATGCAGCGAAAACGGGCCGGTGGAGCGCGCTGTTTTAGCTGCATTTGTTAAGCGCCCGCAAGCTCAGAGCAAATCGGCGCGTCGGT
>DAIAZB010000389.1 GCA_027443745.1 Thiomonas sp.
CCTCCGGCCAGGTTCGCCGAGCTGCATCGCCAGCGAGCTGGCGATGCAGCTCGAACACCTTCACCCACCACCGAGATCAACTAACCTTGCAACCCGGGGCTTCCTCTTTATGAATGGCACGGCAGAAGGGGGCAGGTCAGATAGGCCGAGGTCATCGGTGCCATTTCCGCCAGCGCGGCGCGAGACTTGGCCGATGTAACGCGGGTGCGAGCGGGCATCATGCGCGCGCTCCTAGCGAGTAGCGTGCAACGCGATGCTCGCGACCGACATCGGTTGCCTCGCGTACCCAGGTCGTCAGGATCAGCTCACCTGATTTGCGCAGCTCCTCAACGCGGCCAGCGGGGTGGAGAACGTCGAGCTCGCGTCGAGCCTGAAGGGTGGTTAGCGGCCGTCCGGCTTGCAGCCACGCAAGAATGCGGGCACGTTGCGCGGCGCTTGTGTTGGAGTGGTCTTCGCCATTACCATTGCTTTGCCGTCCGTTCTGTTTTGCCCTGGCGCCGCGTACTTGTCCCGAGTTCGCGGCGTCGTCATTTCCGGCGCTCACTGGGCGCCTCCCAATAGCTTGATGAGGTCGGCGCCGGCTACGACTGTTGTCCGTTCGCCAATCTTGCGGGTTTGCAATCGACCTGCAGCGATCTGCTCAAACAGCCAAGTTTTTCCGGCGGGCACCAAACCGCGCCGCTGCGGCGTGCTGTAGGTATCGACCAGTCTGTACCAAGCGCCTGGTTCGATCGTTCGGGTTTCCATTTCTGCTTTCTCCGGTTGTTCCCGTTCCGCTTGTGTTCGCTGCGGAGCGTTGGAGAAAGACTAGAAAATGGGCATTTCGCCCGAATCAAACCCGGAGCAAAGATTGAGTTTTTATGCGGCTCCCGGGCCGATTGCCCGGAGCAAATCACGGAGCAAAGCCCGGAGCAATATCGCCGAAGGGTGTCATGGTTGCCTTCCATTTGGCCTCCCATGGCTTGAGCAGATTCTCAGTGCGAAACGCCGTGCTGAGCCTGCTTCGGTCTATTCCATTTTTCACGAGGTTCTCCGCGATGCAGACCGGGTCGAACAGATTCTGAGCGCCCCGACCCTTACCGGTGTTGCCCTTGATCGCGCCTTGCGCGATGGTGCTGCGTTTGTCGCTCAGCATCTGTTTCCACGTCTGGTGATTCGCAAAAACGAAAGAGAAGGCCTGCAGGACTTCGGTGGTCTTCAGAGGCAGCGTCGATTCCTCATCACCTGGCGCTGATTTCTGGACCGTGGGCTCGGCCAGTAAACGCGATTGCATCAGCGCAGGCCAGTGCACTGCGACCCATACCCGCAAATCTACCGTGTCTACACCCAGGCGCTGCGTTATCGCATCATCGGGCATGTCCGTAGTCACTTCAACAGGCGCGCCCACGATGTCAAAAGTGCGCATGCGCAAATTCCCATTGCGCGCCGCGTGGAGCATCGCTTGCTCGAATCGGTGAGCGAGCATTCTGTCTGCCTTTTCCTTGCCATTCAAGACGGCAAGCTCCAGCGCGAAATGGTCTGCCCACCCGAAAATCGACGTGCGCATCGGCTTTCCCGCCATGCTGTCGAGTTTTGCGCGGGCGTCTTGGAACCATGTCGGGGTGAAGACTTCCGGCTGCACCGTATAGCCCCTAGCCTCGCTGGCGATGCGTGCAGCCTCGCACATAACAACCCAGTTTTTGAACCCACCGGCGGCCCGTATGCGCTCTGCTGCTTGGCGCTGCGCTTCAATCTGCGCCTCAGAGAAACCCAGTTCGCGCATTGTTGCGATGGCTCCGGATGTCAGAGCGTCGCCTTGTTCGTCGGGCTTCCTCTGCTTTGTCATGGTTTGCGTCCTTCACGCCGGCGAGCCGGGCAAACTTGTTCAGCCGCGGTGCACACCCAGCTTCAAGCCAGTGGCCTGCATGACGGCCAGCAACGTCTTGATGGTTGGATTGCCCTTGGGCGACAGCGCGCGGTACAGGCTCTCGCGCTGAATACCGGCGGCCTTAGCCACCTGTGTCATGCCACGGGCCTCTGCCACCCGGCGCAGAGCTGTGAGGAGTGTCTCGCGGCCACCGGGCTGGTCGACCTCTTCGAACGCTGCTTCCAGGTATTCGCTGGCGAAGTCCGGGTCGTCGCGCAGCATCTCCACGATGGCCTCGTCATGCGGACGGCTGGTGGTGGTCTTGCTCATGATGTGCTCCTGCTTTTCCAGTCTTTCCAGTAATCCCGTGCTGCAACGACGTCGGCCTGCTGGGTCCGCTTGTCGCCGCCCATCAGCAGCAGCACCAGCGACGCGCCCGCTTGGGCGTAATACACGCGGTAGCCAGGTCCCCAGTCGATCCGCAACTCCCACACGCCTTCGCCTACGGGCTTGCAGTCGCCAAAGTTGCCGTTTTCCGCCACACGATCCAATCGCACCACGATGCGCGCGCGGGCATGTCGGTCGGCCAGCTTTGACAG